>JALVCR010000216.1 GCA_027009865.1 Campylobacterales bacterium | reverse complement strand
CGATACATTATCCCAGTTATGCGCCCAATAGATTGCACTTTGAGATTTTTCTACATACTCTTTTGCTTTTTGAAGATATTTAGTTTCACCTGTAGCTTTATAAAGCCATACAGCTCCCCATGCCAATTCATCCCAATATCCGCTGTATGAAGTATAAAATCCGTTTGCTGCTTTATAGCCTTTGTTTCCTTTGTAGGTATCGGCAAATTCATATACCCCTTTGGCTTCTTCTAAAAGTTTTGCGGCATATGTCGGATCTTCATCTTTAAATACCATATAACCAGCCGCCATTGCCGCTGCCATCTCTGCTGAAACTTCGCTGCAAGGATTATCTTTATCGCAGCTGTATGTTGGTCTTTTCATCGTCATATCTTGAGGAGGTCCCCAAAACGCATGATCAGCTCCCGGATCACCAACTTGATAATAAACTATATCATCTGCTGAGCCTTCATTTTTTTCGTTGTAAGCATTCATAAAGTAATCCAAAACATATCTTATCTGTTTTTTGGCAAAATCATAAGCATTTGCCTTTAGATAAGAGTTTTTAGCCTCTATCATACCCCACTCAAGCATCGTGGCGCTATAAGCCATAGGAAGGTTAAATTTTACATGATCTCCAGCATCAAACCATCCTTTGCTTAAATCTACCCCAACATCCTTTCCGTCATCAAGGGCAGCTGGCACTCTCCAAGTTACCTTCTCAAAAGGACCTGATGCTTTTTGAGCCTCATAAAAGAGCCAAGAAGCATTTAAGACGCTTTTATAATCTACATCTATATTAGATACAGGCGGAGTGATATCTTCGTTTGAATTATCGGAGTTATCTAAATTACCTGAATTAGAGTCATTTCCTTGATTGTTAGAATCTTCAGAAGAGCCTTGATTGCTATTTTGATCATCGTTATTATCGGAAGAGTTTTGATTATTATCTTCTCCATTTTGAAGTTTATTAGCGCAAAAACCAAATTCTACAGATGAATTGGGCTTAATGTTTTTATTCCAATCAACCCCTTTGAAACTATATTTATCTCCATCCTTTTGATAAACGGCATTCCAGATATTATAAATATCCCCATTAACTGAGAGTTTTATATTCCAAGAAACTTCCTTGGCGGTTGGGTTTGTGATTTTAACATTTTCGCAAAATCCGCTTTGCCACTCACTATTTACTTTTCTCTCAATTTTTAAATCATCTTCCGTAGCAACTTGAGTATTTTGGCTATTTTCCAAAATTTTTGCGCAAAAACCAAAATCTACCGAAGAGTTTGGCCCAACTTCTTTATTCCAATCAACACCTTTAAAGCTGTATTTATCTCCATTTTTTTGAGAAACGGCATTCCAGATATTATAGATATCCCCATCTACTTTAAAATTTACATTCCAAAGAATTGGATTATTAGAATGATTTATAATTTTTACATTTTCGCAAAATCCGCTGTTCCATTTGCTCGTAACCTCTCTTTTAACCTCTAAATCCTCTCCTGCAAGCTCCAAACCAAATAAACTTGCAAAAACAAAAAATACTAAAAACCGGTAAAAACCCTTTTTTGAACTTTTCATATACAATACCTCCTCTCTTTAAATTAAAAATATTTCATAATAATAATATGTTATTAATTAAAAATATTTTAAAGTAAATATTATTACAAGATTTTTAGGCAAAAGAATGAGTATCGATTTATACTAAATCGTCCATTTTTTATATTTTTTTAGAATCTTCTTCCTATAATAAACTCAAAAGAGGAGGTTCTATCTTCAGGCTTATCATCAAGTGCTTTTGCGTAGAAAAATTGCATAGGTCCCATTGGAGAGAGCCACTCTATGCCAACTCCAGCGCCGCTTCTTTTAATCTCATTGTAACTATTTTCTCCTATCATTCCATAATCTACAAAAAAGACCATTCTCATACCGTTTGATTTCATCAAAGGAATGCTTGCCTCTATGGAGTTGCTAAAAACTCTCTTTCCGCCTATTAAATCCCCGTAAGAGTTTTTAGGAGACAAAGAGCCGGCTTTATAGCCTCTTACACTCCTGATTCCTCCTAAATAAAATTTTTCATTCAAAGGCAGATAACCGTTTTTTTGGATATATCCAACTCTTGCTTTATATCTTAATATTAAATCGTAATCTATATAATCTTCAAGTCCAAAAAAGTAGGAGAAATTTCCAAAATATTTAACATACTTGTCATCTCCTCCAATACCGGCATACTCCATACTCGCTCCCAAAATAAAGCCATGTCTTGGAAGATAGAAATCATCGGTATTATTGTAAACAATGGAAGGAATCAAAGCGCTCTTTACAAATTCTCCCTCTTCATAATATGGATTTCCCTCTAAAGATTCGGAAACATCGTAAAGTTCGGTTTTTTCCAATACATAAGTTAAAGAGGTATGCGTATATCTTCCAATCTTTCGCCCAAGAGAGAGGTTTAAACCTTTTGTTTTTTCACTATAATCATAAAATTCGCTCTTTTGATTATAAACGCTTCCGCCAAGACTGTAGATTGAATCAAAAACTCTTGGATTGTAAAAATGGAGTCTCCCTTTTAGAGATTTATTGGAGTAATCCACTTCTGCGCTTACTTCAATTCCGCTTCCAAAAACATTTCTGTCTGAAATACTGGCATTTAACAAAAGCCCGTCATAACTTCCATATCCTATTCCCCCGACTATACTTCCGGTTGGAGCCTCTTTGACATCAACTAAAAGATCTATCTTGTTTTTGGAAACTCTCCTCTCTCTTATCTTTACATCGCTAAAAAATCCTGTTCTTCTTAAAGCATTAATCGAATCTCTCAAATCAGTTAAAGAAAACTCATCTCCTGGGGCAAGATAGATTTCTCTTCTTATAATCCTATCTTTCGTTCTCATATTTCCTGAGATAATAACATCATTTATATAAACTTTCTCTCCGGGCAATACATTTATAGTGATTGAGGCAGTATGGTTTTGTTTATCTTGTCTAATATCTGGAAAAACTTTGGCGTAAGCGTAACCTTTATCTTTTAGAGTATTTTCTATTTTAATTAAATCTTTTCTTAATTTATCTATATTGAAAACTCTACCTTCTTGAGTTTTGAGCTCATCTTTTAACTCATCAATGTCCAAAATACCATCTGGAACATTTATTTCAAAAGAGGCTACTTTATACTGTTCTCCTTCTTCTATCTTATAAGTCAAATTCGCACTGTAATCTTCAAAAAAAGTTCTTAAGAATGGCAAAGATACTTTTGCATCCAAAAAACCATGTTTTAAATAGACATCTTTAATTCTAAGATAATCATATTTTAATTCATCAACTCTAAGCTTTCCATCATTCCTTCCCCAAAGCCATCCCATAAATTGACGCTCTTTATTGGCAATATAAGGTTCAAAATCATCATAATCAAACTTTTTATTTCCTACAAAATCTATCTTTTTGATAATAATATTTTCACCCTCATGGATTATAAAATCTAACTTAACACTTCCTTTAGTAACCTCTTTTGTTTCAACTTCAACAATGGTATCATATATTCCTTTTTGTTCAAACATCTTAATAATTTTTCTTTTAGCCTCTTCTATTCTGTCAAAATCGTAAATATCGCCTTTATGAATATCTATAAGCTCTAAAATTTTGTCTTTTTTATCTCCAGAATACCCTTCTATATCTATTTTTGCAATAACTGGCTTTTCTACAAAATGATAGGTTAAAATTCCGTCTTCATCAGTAACCCATATATCTTTAAAATATTTTTGTTTAAATAGTTTCTTTATCGATTTATCTATCTTCTCAATATCAAATCTGCTTCCCTTTTTAATTCCTATTATCTCCTTGGCAATAGCCGGGGATATATGAATTAAACCCTCAAAACGTATATCTTTTATAATCTCAGAAGCTTGAAGCGATATTATTAAAGAAGCGGAACCTATCAAAATTTTTTTCATAAAAAAGCCTTGTATTAAAAATTTCGAAGTTACGAAAGTAATAATATTACCATATTTTTGAATTAAACTTGATTAAAAGAGAAGTAAGATAATATTACTGATTAATAAAACATTTACGTAGGATATAATTATGAGAGTTGCAATAGTGGGTTTGGGATTGATAGGCGGCTCTTTAGGGCTTGATCTTAAAAAAACAAAAATAGTCTCCAAAGTAGTGGGATACGATAAAAATCTGCTCCATTGCGAAGAGGCTTTAAAGCTTAAACTTGTAGATGAAATAGTGCCGTTTGAAGAGCTTAAAAACTGCGATATGATATTTTTGGCAATTCCCGTAGAGGGTATAATAGATAGTTTGCAAAAACTAAAAGATGTTCCAAAAAACTGCACTATCGTAGATTTGGGAAGCACAAAAGAGAAAATAATAAAAAGCACTCCACAAGAGATAAGAAGAAATTTCATAGCAGCTCACCCTATGGCTGGCAAAGAGAGTTTTGGGCCATCAGCAGCCGTTGAGGGATTATATAAAGATAATGTAGTAATTTTATGTAATATTGAAGAAAACGACGAACTTCATAAAAACAGAGCCATACAAATATTCTCCCATATAGGAATGAAAATAGTCTTTATGGACGCAAAAGATCACGATTTGCACACAGCTTTCATTTCCCATATGCCTCATGCTGTAAGTTATGCTCTTGCAAACTCCGTAATGAAACAAGAAGATCCTCAAAATATTTTAATGCTTGCTGCCGGCGGATTTAAAGGAATGAGCAGAATCGCCAAAAGTTCTCCAAAAATGTGGAGAGATATTTTTAAACAAAACAGAGACAATCTGTTAAAAGCGATAGAGTGCTTTGAAAGTGAATTGAAAAAGGCTAAAGAATTTATAAAGAAAAGAGAGTGGGAAAAAGTAGAAAAATGGATGGAAGAGGGAAGAGAGATCCATAAAATTCTGTAAAAAATAATTCTTATTTTTAAGAAAAACTTTTTTCCTCCCGTAAAACTTATGATTTTAAATAAAAAATATGAAAATTATGATAAAATAATCTTTAAGAGCGGTGATAGTAAATAATCTTTTATTTTATAAAACTATATTTTACGATATTCCACTATAATGGATAGTTAATTCAATAATTTTGGGATAATAAAATAAGGCGTTTATTTTATGAAAACATACAATATAAAATATTTAAATGAGAATGAGTTAAAAGAATTTATATTATCAAATAACTTAAAAAATTATAATAATATTTTAATACAAGTCTTTACAGGGAACCCTGGAAAAAAATATATTCTTTTGCTTCAAGAGATTTTAAAAGAGCTTCTTCCCCAAGCTGTAATCATAGGAGCAACAACAGACGGAGAGATTATAGGGCAAAAGGTTCTTACAAAAAATACAGTAATTTCAATAAGTGTATTTCAAAATACTTCAATAAAAAGCATCTTAATAGAACATAAAGATAGAAACAGTTACGAGACAGGAAAGAAGATAGCTGAAAATATATTATCGGAAAATACAAAAGCTGTTATTTTATTTTCAGACGGAATAAATACAAATGCAGATGAACTGCTAAAAGGTTTTGAAGAAAAAAATGGAAAAGTCTTGCTAACCGGAGGAATGGCGGGAGATAACGGTCTTTTGAAACAAACTTTTGTTTTTAACGAAGATAAAATAACAGATTCTGGTGCGGTAGCGGTAGCTCTAAATTCCGATTCTCTAAAAGCAGCAAGCACATTTAAATATGACTGGCTTCCTATAGGAAAAGAATTTACAGTAACAAAATCAGACAAAAACAGAGTCTATACGATAGATAATATCCCAGCTTATGATCTTTATAAAAAATATTTGGGAGAAGATCTTGCAAAAAAACTTCCAGCAGTTGGAATAGAGTTCCCGTTAGTGATAAAAAAAGGTGATAATCTAATAGCCAGAGCATGCATAAAAGATCCAAAAGACGGCTCTTTGATTTTTGCCGGAAATATCAAAGAGGGAGAGATAGTTCAATTTGCCTATGGAAATATAGAGACAATTTTGCAAACTTCTGATAATTTTGCAAACTTTTTAGAAAATCATCCTTGCGAATCAATTTTCATATACTCATGTATGTCAAGAAGAAGATTTTTAAAAAGCAGTGCCCCTTTGGAGTTAAAACCTTTAAAAGATTTAACCGATTCCATCAGCGGATTTTTTACATACGGAGAGTTTTACACCACAAAAAGTCATTATGAACTCTTAAATGAGACGATGACTGTATTAATGCTCTCTGAAAGCGAGAAAAAAAATAAAAAGATAATCCATAAAAATGGCTGGTCAAAGTTAAGCTCTCATTACGATACGCTAAAAGCCTTATCTCACATAGCTTATGTTACTTCAATGGAACTTCAGCATTTAAATCAAACTCTTGAAAAAAAAATAGAAGAAGAGGTTGAAAAAAGCAGAAAAAAAGATAGACTCCTTATGCAACAAACCAGGCTTGCTCAAATGGGAGAGATGATAAATATGATAGCCCACCAATGGAAGCAGCCACTAAATGCTATCTCGGCAACCGCATCGGGACTTAGACTTAGAAACTCTCTTGGAAAATATGATCAGAAATTTTTTGATGAGCAACTTGGAAAAATAGAAGAATATACAAAACATATGGCAAATACAATAGAAGATTTTAGAAATTTTTTCAAACCAACTAAAAAAATGGAGGAAATTTCTCTTGAGAATCTAATAGATAATGCCCTTGCTATAATGAGCTTTTCTTTAAGCAACCATAATATAGAAATTATAAAAAATTATCAAAATCCAACTAAAATAAAAACCTATGCAAATGAGATAAAACATGTAATTTTAAATATTATAAAAAATGCAGAAGATGCTCTTGTAGAGAGAAATATAGAAAACAAATGTATAAAAATAAAAACATATAAAAAAGAAAAATATCATATTATAGAGATAGAAGATAATGCAAAAGGGATAGATGAAAATATAATAGACAGAATTTTTGATCCTTACTTTTCAACAAAAAAGAAAAAGGGCACTGGAATAGGTTTATATATGTCAAAAATTATAGTAGAAGAGCACTGTAGGGGAGAGCTTGAAGCACAAAATACCCCACAGGGAGCTCTTTTTAGAATTTCTCTTCCTGAAATTTTTTAGAAAATAGTTTTCTTAAAAGTTCATCTTCATTAGTAAAAGGAGTAAATCTAAACATTTTAAAGTAGATATTAATCTCTTTTTGATTTTTTATTGCAAAATCCAAAATTATCTTTTTTACCCTTCTTATTACGCTTTCCGTTTCATTAAAATATGTATTTGGAAGTAAAATAACAAAATCTCCCTCACCTATTTTAAAGATCTTATCACTTTTTCTTATCTGTCTATTTACAAGATATACAGCCTCCTTGATAAAATCTTCATCTTCATTTTTAAATTCTGATAAAACAAAATGAAATTTTATAATACAATGATTATTTTCTTTCGTAGAAAAAACTTTATGTTTAAAAACTTTTATAAGTTCTTGTTTTAAATCCTCAGAAGTTTTAACATTATAATCCATTGGCTTAAGATTATTTAAAAAGCCACTATCTTTAATCTTATTTTTTAGCAAAGCAATCATTTTATTACCTTTACATAAAATATTTCTTTTTTTAAAAATCGTCTTTTAGAAAATTTTGTTTACTTAGGTAAAAAAAAGTATTTATTAAACATTACTTAAATTAAGCAATAATTTATATTAGTTTTTATATAATCCTCCATCAAAAAAATCAATAAAAAAGGTATATGATGGCAAATCATAAGTCGGCTGAAAAAAGAATCAAACAGACAAAAAAAAGAACGATAAGAAATAGATTTTATAAAACAAGAATCAAAAATATTACAAGAGCAGTTCTAGAGGCTATAGAAGCTAAAGATATCGAAGCCGCAGAGAAAGCTTTTAAATTAGCTAATAAAAATTTTCATAAATATGTATCAAAAGGTATTTTGAAGAAAAATACGGCGGCAAGAAAAGTAAGTAGACTACACTCAAAATTAAACGCTTTAAAAAATCAAGCCGCATAATAAAGCGGCTTCTTCCTTCATCTGCCAAATCGATAAAATAAACTAAAATGATGTTAAAAGATAAATTAAAACCCTTTCTTGAAAGATATGATGAAATAAATAAGCTCTTAAGCTCTCCGGAAATTACAAATGATGTAAAAAAGATGACTGAGCTCTCAAAAGAGCAAGCAGAGCTTGAACCTTTAAAAGAGAAGGCCAAAGAGTATATAAAAGTTTGCAAAGAGATAGAAGAAAATAAAGCTCTGCTTGAAGATGGCGAACTTGGAGAACTTGCTAAAGAGGAGCTAAAAGAGCTTGAGCCAAGAAAAGAGGAGCTTGAAAAAGAGATTAAGCTTCTTTTGATTCCAAAAGATCCAAACGATGAAAGAAACGTATATTTAGAGCTTAGAGCAGGAACTGGAGGAGATGAGGCGGCTCTCTTTGTAGCAGATCTCCTAAAAGCTTATCTAAGATATGCCGAATCAAAAGGATGGAAAGCGGAAATCGTCTCTTCAAGCGAAAGTTCTTTAAATGGCTATAAAGAGATAATAGTCTTAATAAAAGGAAAGGGAGCATATAGCAGGCTAAAATATGAAGCCGGAACCCACAGAGTGCAAAGAGTTCCAGAAACCGAATCTCAAGGAAGAGTGCACACCTCGGCTATTACGGTAGCTGTAATGCCTGAAGTTGACGATGTGGAGATAGAGATAAATCCAAATGATCTCAAAATTGACGTTATGAGATCAAGCGGTTGCGGAGGACAATCGGTAAATACGACAGACAGCGCCGTTAGAATCACCCATATCCCAACTGGAATAGTGGTTACCAATCAAGATGAAAAATCTCAGCATAAAAATAAAGAGAAAGCTCTAAAGATTTTGAAAGCAAGACTATATGAGATACAGTTAAAAGAGCAGGCCGAAAAAAATGCAAAAGAGAGAAAAGAGCAGGTAGGAACGGGAGATAGAAGCGGAAGAATTAGAACATACAACTATCCTCAAAATAGAATTACCGATCACAGAATAGGTTTGACGCTATACAGACTCGATTCCATAATGGAAAACGGTTCGTTTGATGAAATAATAGATCCTTTGATAGCTCACTATCAAGCTGAAGAGATTAAAAGAGCCGGACTGTAACTAAAAAGTAACACATAAAAAATTTTCAATTCTTTAATAAATTTTTTCATCAATAATTAAAGCCTTTTTGATAAAATGAAACATATAATTTTTCTTGAAGGAGTATAAATGAAAAAATTTTTAGGTATCGTTGCAGCAGGAACTTTAGCAATCTCACTTCTTAGCACATCCGCTATGGCAGATCCTGCAAAAGGACAAAAAATTTATCTTAAAAAGCTTAAAAAAGCGTGCGGTTTTAATGGAGCCAAAATGTCAGCTATGCATACTCAAGATGAGTGGGAAGAGATTAAAGAGAGCGGAAAGCTTGAAGATGAGATTATCAAATTGTGTCCTAAAGTTAAAAAGGGATATTTAAAGAAAAAATGGCTTGATGATTTATATGATTTCTTCTATAAATATGCAAGCGACAGCGGCAACGTTCCTTCTTGCTAAAAAAGAGGCTTTTGCCTCTTTTAAGCGGCTTTCTTTCTTCTTAAATTAAGCCCTCTATCTTCATAAACATCTATTTCTACTTTATAAGATGGATTTGCTCTTTTTAGCTCTTTATCCATAAAAGCTATAAGTTTTGCGTTTGCATTTGGATGAGAAGCTACGCTAAAGACAAAATCCAGATATTTTTTAGCTTCATCCGATAAAACATTTCCCTTTTTTTCAGGAAAAGGAAAATGTCTAACCAACTGGATAACAGCTTTTGACAAATCATTTGCAGATGATCTTTTAGATTTTACTATTGCTAAAAGCTCTTCAAAAGTAACCTCAGGCTCCTTTATCTTCTCTTTTTTTATATCTTTAGAAATTTTTTTAGTATTTTTAGAATTTAAAAGCATTATAACTAAAACCGCCACAAGCAAAAGAGCAACTGCTCCCCCTATTAATAAAATTAAAGCTGTTGTGCTCATTAACTATCCTTTTTCCAATATTTTTATTTTTCAATATATCGGAAAAAGGAATAATTTTTTTATCTTAAAGTTTAAAGTCTTTTATTCAATCTTTTTGGATAAGATAAAAATATAACTAAAAATATAGCGCCAACCATATAATATACAAAAGATGGAATAGGAACTGGATCTCCGGCTGCGTAAGAATGCATTCCAGACAAATAGTAATTAACACCAAAATAGGTCATTATAATCGAAAAATAGGCCAAAGTAGACGCAACCGCAAAAGAATAGATAAAATTTAATTTAGGAATAAATCTCATATGAAGCACTACAGTATAAATCAAAATAGAAATCCAAGCCCAAGTCTCTTTGGGATCCCATCCCCAATATCTTCCCCAGCTCTCATTTGCCCAAACTCCGCCTAAAAAATTTCCTACAGTAAGTAAAGATAGACCCAAAATCATAGAAACTTCATTTATTTTTGTAGCCTCTATAATGCTTCTTTCAATATTTTCACTTCTCTCTTTATTAGCTGGATTTCTTAAAATCAAAAGAATAAGCGTAAAAAATCCAAGAAGAGCACTAAGTCCTAAAAAGCCATAACTTGAAGTAATGACGGCTACATGAATATTTAACCAGTAAGATTTTAAAACAGGAACAAGATTTGTAATTTGGGGATCCATTCCACCTAAATTTGCAACAAAAAGCGTGATACCGGCTAAAATAGACATTAAAGTTAAAGCAAGAAGAGATTTTCTTGAAAAAACAACTCCCGCTAACGCCATTGTCCATGCTATATAAAGCATAGATTCATATGCATTGCTCCAAGGAGCGTGTCCGGCAAGATACCACCTTAAAATAAGTCCTATTGTATGAATTACAAAAGAGAAGATAATTAAATAAAAAGCTCCCTTTGCAAGCCATTTTATATTAAAATCTCTTTTTAGAATTTTTAGAAAAACAATAATTAGCAAAATAAAACCGGCTATTAGATAAATTTTCATAGCCTGAGAAAAAATATCATATTTGTTATATAAAATTTCTAAATTTATTTTGGTATCTGAAGGAACTAAATCTTTTCCAACTCTTTTTTGATAGGTAGAGATAAGCTCCAATGCTTTATTAGCCTTATTAAAATTTCCGCTTTTAATGCCTTCATTTACAGAATCAAAATAGTTTAATAAAACTTCTCTTATCATATTGGAAAGTTTTGGAGGAAAAGTTGAAATAGCCTCTTTTGGAGAATACCATTTTAAACTTGGATCGTTTGGTTTTGGAAAGAGTTTGAATAAATCTCCCATAAAAGTCATATAAACGACATTTACTCTCTCATCCACCTTTATCACATCTTTATCAAACTGATTCCTATCAGCACTTCTTTTTCTACTCGCTTTTTCTACATATTGCTGCAACTTATAAGGATTTTTTTTGGAATAGTCAAAAAAATCGGAAAAGGAAGCATATTTTGCATCTAAAGAAATTCCCAAAATCTTTTTTAGCCTTTTATCCGATCTTGGAAGATAGATAATTGGAATATTTTGCCAAAGCTTAGGCTTAACAAGCATGGAGAGAACTATTTGATCGGCATTTAAATTATATATTGTATTTTTTCTTGCAATTTTATGCAAAATATCGTGAGCTAAAGTATCTACAGGCTCAATTCTTCCCATATTTGCTTGAATTAAAAGATGGCCAAACTTCTCAGCGTGAACGGGGGAAATTTTTCTAATAGTTTCTATCTCTTTTAAATTATCTTCCGCTTTTAGGGAATTAAAATTAAACATTAATAAAAGTCCAAAGAATACAAAAACATTTTTGAAATTTATATCGTTTGAAATCTCGCTTGTCAATTTTCTAAATCTGCTATAGGGATTAAATAAATTTAATAAAAGTCCAAAAGCTAACATAAAATATCCTATATAAGTAATAAGAGTTCCGGGATCATGATTTACCGATAAAACAGTTCCAAGCTCATCCATATCGTAAGATGACTGAAAAAATCTAAAACCTTTATAATCTAAAACATGATTCATATAGATTCTATAATCCATTTTCACATTATCCTTTTTATCTATCACCGTAACTTCGCTGGCATAAGATGATGGAGCCATTGAACCTGGATATCTCTCAAGCTGAAAATCTCTAAGCTTTATGGAAAAAGGAAGATATATATCTTTAGAACCCCACTCTAAGATAAATTTAACTCCTTCTATTTGCACTTTTTTTGGCACTCCCTGAACCCCTCTTCCGCCTCCTGGCAAAATAACCTCTTTATGTTTCCCTTTATACTCCAAATCTACAACAATAGCTACAATCTGCTTTTTTGCGGGATTGTCAGGTTTAGCGTGGGAGATATATTTCTTGTATCTAACTGTTGCTTTATCATCTCCCATATTTAAAACAAGCTTAAAATTATTGGAAGATATTTGAGAAATAAGCTTCTCCATCTCGGCATGATATATCTTATCGCCCTTTTTAGCGGTAATTTGCACATAAGGTTCGCTTGAAATCATCTTATTTGTAGTCTCTCCCTCCCTTATATGCATAATCCCTTCATATCCTATATATCTTGTAATTCCAGCTCCTAATAAAATAACTAAAAAACCGGTATGAAAAATGAAAGCTGGAAGTTTTTTCTTTTGATAGAGTTTGAATCTAAAAATATTTCCCAAAAGATTAATACCCAAAAGAAGCTGCAAAATCTCAAACCATTTAGCTTTATAAACCACTGCCCAAGCTGTCTGGGTTCCAAAATCGTTTTCTATGAAAGTGGCAACGGCGCAAGAGATTGCAAAAATGAGCGTCAAAATAGCCATCGTTTTCATAGAAATAACTAAATTGTAAAGTTTTTTCAAAAAATTCATCATTCCCCCTAATAAACAGAAAAAAATAGTGCTAAATTATACAAAGATTAGATTAACAGAAGGCTAACATAGCGTGTAAAAAGAGGATTTAAAACTAAAATTTATATTTAGCCTCAAAATGAAAAGTGCTTTGATCAATTTTTGGAGTATCTTTTGAGTCGTCTTTAAAAATCGAATACCAAGTTTTGAAATTCAATCTTTTATTAAATTTATATTTTCCCCCTATTACAAACTCTTCGGCGTCTCTGTCTCTTGAGACTATCGTATTTTCCACATTAACATAATCGGCTCTCAAACTAAGGCCTTTTATCGGTAAAATATTAATTCTTGTGGTAATAAACCATGTCTTTGTCTCTCCGTAATTTAAATCTACTGAAAGCCCTTTTTTATACTTCATCATCTCTCCGGCAGTTATGAAAGAACCGCTATCTTGAAATGAAACAAAACCTTTTTTATTATTCTCGGTATCTATATAAGTGTAACCCGCTTTTGCGTTAAAAACGGTATTTCCAACTTTAGCGCATACTCCGTAAAAAGTAGAATCATCCATATCGGAAAATTTTTTCACTTTATCATCTACTGAACTTAGACAATACTGCCCTTTGACTCCTATATCAAAACCTTGGTAATTGATGCCATATTTTGCTTCCGCAAAAACATTTTTGGTTACATCTTCAATATTTCCAACCCATATTTTCAAAGGAATCACTCCAAAAGAGCCCTCCGCTCCTACTCCGTAAAACTTCTTATCTTTAATATTTTTATCTTTTGAAGATTTAAAATCGGAAATATAGTAATAAAGCTCATCGTTTCTATCTTTCATATCTTTAAAAGCCATAACGCTAAAAATCCATCCCGGCAAATCTTTATTGGTTACTTTAAAACCGGTAGAAATTAATTCGTTGGTAAAGGGAGTATTGACATACTGCCTTCCCAAAATGAAATTGGTTTTGCTGTTTGATAAAATATAAGTGCCGTATAATTGATATACATTAAAAACTCTATCGGTAGATGGAATATTTTCTATATGGCCGTTTCTATCTTGAAAAAGCCCCTCCATTACCATTTGAAGACCGTCTATTACCGGCGTGGCTATTCTTAAAATCCCTCTGTAAGAAAATAAATTGGAAGATGAAGAGTCTTTAAAATCCAAAAGAGGATCGGGCTTTATTTTTTGGTGATTATACTCTATTTTCGCCTCACCGCTTACTTTCATCTCTTTCATAGCCTCTTCCAAACTTTTGGCATATGAAGAGTTAAACATTAAAGCCGATAAAAGTAAAGTTAATATAAATGTAAATTCGCCCTTTTTCATCTTCATTTCTTACTTTATAGTTATAAATAATATATCATAAAGATGATAAATCATTCATTAAGAGAAAAGAAATTCAATAAACTTTATTATTATAAATTACAAAAATATACAAATTAAAATATTGGAATAAAAAAATATTAATATTTTAATAAAATAGCCTATTAAGTTAACTTTTTTTATAAAAAAGAAACGATTTTTTATTGAGGAAAGCTCTTTTCAAGTTTTTTTTAAAAATAAGTTTGCTAAAATGGAGAGTCATCAAAAGGATGAGTCGGATACTCTGATATTTTCGGGCTTAACCGGCGTTGGGCTAAACGCCGGTTTTTATCAAAAGGAGTGTCGGATGACTTTCGCCTATCGTTTAGCTACATTGAAATTATAACTGTTCAAAGTAAATAAAAAGTAAATATCCAAAAACTCAGACCGCCGCAAACGCAACTCAAGTAAGAAATGAAGTCACATAAGAAAGCGCCCCGGGCAAAAGGCGCTTACTCATCAAAAGGAGTGTCGGATGATTTCCATCTCTCGTTTAGCTACATTGAAATTATAATCCCTCAAAGTAAACAAACGGTAAACCTAAAATAAATCTCTAAAAAATTTAATAAATATTTATTCTTTCTACTTTTGGAACTCCAAGTTTTCTATTGAGTCTATCTAAAGTTCTCTTTTTTAGATTCTTTTTTTTATAAATTTTTTCGGAAGAATCGTAACTTTCTACAAATCTATTTCTATCTAAATTTTCAATTATTAAATTTACATCATCAAGAACTAAAATATTTCCCTCTTTTTTTAAAGAAACTTTTATTAAATCCCCATCATACCCAAGTTTCAGGTTATAGAAAAATTTTATCTCCCCTCCGTCGCTGCTTTTAAAGAGATATTTCCACATCTTTAAGTTTTGATCGTAACTTTTATCAATTATATAACCTTCATACTCCAACTTTTCCTCTTTTCTTTTCCATTTTATTTTATCTACCGTTTTTACGGTAGGAATATTTTGAGATACTTTAGGAGTTTCAAAATATATAGGCTCAAGAAGCTCGCATCCTTGAAAAAGCATTAAAAGCGGTAAAATAAAAAAATATCTCTTCATATAATTCTCCATAATTTTTATCATTATATCCAATCTCTAACCTTCAAAACAACCCTGCTCATAGAGAGATAACCTAAAAAAGCTATCAATGAAGCATACAAAAAGAGATTTTTCCCATATAGATAACCAGAAAGAATGGAGCCTATAAATCCTCCAAGCCCAAAACCAAATCCATAATAAAATTGAAAAGAGAGTTTCTTATTTTCATATATTTTATATAAATAGTTTAAAACCGCACTATGATAGAGAGCAAAACTTACAGCATGCAAACTCTGTTCAAAATATAAAAACATTAAATTTGAAGGAAAAAGATAGATAATAAGCCACCTAAAAGAGGTTATAAGAGTAGAAATAGATATCAAAAATCTTAGATTAGCTTTCAAAAAGATAGATTGAAAATAAAAAACCGCCATTTCACAAATAATACTAAAAGACCAAAGATAGCTAACATCATCTATTCCAACCCCGTGAGAATTTTCATAAATGGTAAAAAAGTTATAAAATGCCCCAAAGCTAACTTGCATTAAAAATATGTTAATCCAAAGTCCCAAATCTTTGCCAAAACTAAATCCTCTCTCTCTCTTTGCTCTTTTTTTAAAATCTCTATCTTTATAAATGATTAAAATCAAAATAGAAAAAAATATTGTCATAAGGGTAAAAAACAGGAAGAAATTGAGTCCGTCAATATAGGATTTTAAAAATTTAGCCAGCGCCAAAGAGGCTATCATAAACCCCAAAGAGCCAAAGAGTCTTGCTTTGCCATACCCATCTTTTTTCAAAAAATCCACAGAAAAAGATTCTATATAGGGCAGAATAACTGATGAAGAGAGGGAATATAGAAGAATAGAAATTAAAAAAAGATAAAAATTATCTATAGTAATATAAAAAGATAGAACGCTTAAAAAAAGAGTTAAAAGAGCCAAAGATACAACTCTTTTATTTAAAGAGAAATGTTTTAAAAAGAAAAAGGGCATAAAAAAACGAATCAAAGGAGCCGCAGAGAAAACAACCCCTATCTCAAAAGCCTCATAGCCTATCTCTTTTAAAATCTTTGGCAAAAAAACGACATAAACCCCGACAATGGAAAAATTAAAAAAGAAAAAAGCGCTAAAGAGCCAAAACATTAAAAATCTATTTTTCTAAGCTAATTACAACAGTTTTTGAAAAAAGATCATGAAACATTTGCCTATCTTTTCTAAAATAGCCGACCAAAATACCGACTATCGAAGTGGCGCTTATCAAAAATAGAAGGTATCTTAAAATAGCTTGAATTAAATTTGGAGGTTTCTTTGTATCTTTATCTATTACTTTAATATCATAAGCTTTGTATCCGGGGGTCTGTCCGGTTTTAACCCAAAAAATTACTACAATAATTCCGTAAATTATTCCAAGAGACCATCTTGCAAGAGACGAAGATTGAAAAGCCTCTTTGCTTCCCATAACAAGATATGTAACACTATAAGCTATAGGCATCATAATCAAAAACATATCGGTAATGAAAGCTTTAAGCCTTGAAAAAAGAGAGGCGTATTTAAACTCTTCTTTTACAGCTCTCTTTTTAGGGATTCTTTTTTGTTTTACGTCTCTCCAGCGCATCTTCTAAAATCAGTTTCCTCTGCTTCCTGGCTTAACAGCCCTGTTTCCCTTTTTGCAAAGAGGGCAATTATCGGGAGAGTAGATTTCAAAAGTAAAATCTTCAAGCGCAAAAAAAGGCAAATTAGGAGGAAGTTTGCAATTTGAAGCCCTCTTTATAGAGCTTCCCTCTCTATGGCAAAAGCCTCTGTTGGCCAAAGCTGCAAAACCTACAACCTCTCCGCCCATCTCTTCTACCACTTTTGCGGCCTCCATTGCTGATTTTCCGGTTGTTATCACATCTTCGCAGATTAAAATCCTCTCGCCCTTTTTTATCTCAAATCCTCTTCTAATTGTCATTACACCCTGCACTCTCTCGGCAAAGATAAATCTAACTTTAAGAGCCCTTGCAAGCTCATATCCTGCCAATAAACCTCCCAAAGCTGGAGAGCATACCGTATCTATCAAAAGAGAGGATTTTTGTATCTCTTTTGCAAGCTCTTTTGCAAGAATCTCGGCGGTTTTTGGATTTTCCAAAACTTTCGCGCTTTGAAGATAAAACTCTGAATGATTGCCGCTGCTTAGAAGAAAATGCCCCTTTAAAAGGGCTTTGGAATCTTCGTATATCTTTTTTATATCCATTTTACACTTTCATAAGCTCGTTTTCTTTAGCCTTTACAAGCTCATCCACTTTCTTTACAAAATCATCGGTATATTTTTGAATCTGATCATGAGCTCTTTTAGCTTCATCTTCGGTAATCTCTTTATCTTTTTCAAGATGTTTTATTTTATTGTTTGCATCTTTTCTTACGTTTCTAATGGCAACTTTTGCCTTCTCCCCCATTGCTTTAGCTTTTTTGACATTCTCTTTTCTCTGCTCTACAGTCATTGGAGGAAAGAAAAGCTTTATACTCTCTCCGTCATTATTGGGATTTACTCCTATATTTGCCTCTTGAATCGCTCTTTCAATCTCTTTTAGCATATTCTTCTCCCACGGGGAGATGGTAATTGTGGTAGCATCGGTAGCCAAAACGGTAGCTACTTGGTTTAACGGGGTGGGAGTTCCGTAATAATCTACTTTAACGCTATCTAAAATAGAGGTTGAAACCCTTCCGCTTCTTAAAGTCGTAAAATCCTTTTTTAAAACCTCTATGCTCTTTTGCATAGAATCTTTTGTATGCTCGTATATCTCCTCAAGCGTCATAAATTCCTCCTTTATGATTATTTTGCGCTCTCATTCGGCGCTTTGGGTATATCAGCTTCATTAGAAGCTTTCGGAACCACAGGAGCTGGAATCGGAGCTTTCTTTTCAACTTTTATATCTTCCGCTATGGAAGCCTTTTTCTCTTTATTGTAAATATATCCCAAAGCAAGCGTATTTACTACAAACAAAAAACCGACTATAAAAGTAAATTTAGCCAAAAAACCGGCAGGACCTTTGGCTCCAAAAAGCGATTCGTTGCTTCCGCTATAAGCTCCCAAACCTATAGAAGAGCTCTTTTGCAAAAGAACCGCAATAGTTAAAACGACAGCCAAAACAAATTGTAAAATCAAAACAATCTTTAACATCAAAAAATCCCTCATCTATGTTATAATTGGCCGCAATATTACCTAAATATTGTTGAAAAAATCGTTAAAGTGAAGTCCATAAAAAAAGTTTTACAAAAAAACCATCCTCATATCAAAGAGTTTACTAAAAACGCCCTATATTACGAGAGATATAATATAATCCAAAAAAAGGTTGCCCAAAAGCTAATTGAAAAAATCAAAAAGCCGTATAAAAAAATTTTGGATCTTGGATGCGGAAGCGGAGAGATATACAAAAATCTTCCTCTAAAGCCAAACCTCTTTATAGGAGTGGATCTATCCCCTATTATGTGCAAGCTTCATCCAAAAAACAAAAACATCAAAATAATAAATGACAGCTTTGAAAATATAAACCTATTTAGAAAATTAAAATCCATCTCCCCTTTTGATTTAATCATCTCATCTTCTGCCCTTCAATGGTCTAAAGATTTGGATTTTATTTTTTATAATTTAAATAGTTTAAAAGGAGATTGGCTTTTTTCAATTTTTTGCGATGGAACTTTCAAAACAATAAGAGAGATAACAAACCAAAACTCGCCCCTTCCAAAAAGAGAGGAGATTATAAAAACGGCTTTAAAATATGGAAAGTGCGAATTTGAGATTATAAACTACAGACTCTTTTTTAAAGATAATATCTCAAAATTTAGATATATAAAAAGAAGCGGAGTTAGCGGAGGA
Organism: Campylobacterales bacterium; assembly: GCA_027009865.1. Classification (GTDB taxonomy): domain Bacteria; phylum Campylobacterota; class Campylobacteria; order Campylobacterales; family JAADDG01; genus JAADDG01. The sequence continues at coordinate 6,854 of JALVCR010000216.1, read as the reverse complement.
GAAAAAAGGCTATCCTACAAAGAGATAAAAAATTTAATTAAAAACTATCCTCTCTCCTATCTTGAATTTGAGGTTTTATATATCTCAAAGATAAGCTAATTTTAATAGTTTATACTAATTTTACTCTTCTACCAATCTTTCAATCGTATATTGATTTATCGAATCTCCGTTAACTAAAATATCAATATGTTTTAACTCCTTAAGTGTAGAAATTTTCCTTTGATAATTTTGCAATACTTTCGCTTTGCTCTCAAGCAAAGAGCATTTTCTTTCAATGGTATATTTTGCAACTTCAATACTAAAAGCCGAAAATAGAGAGATGTAATTATTATTTCTATTATAATATTTTCTTAAAAACTCTTTAGTATCTTCTCTATTTAGCGAAAAGATTTTTTGAATGACAGTTTCCAAATTAACCGGCTCTTTTTTTGCAGTAAGCGAAGGATTATAATAAAAAAGATTAATTGTAAGACCGTTATTAAAAGAGGTATGAGATAAATCTCCGTCAATTAAAAGTTTTATATAAAAACTGTTATCTTTTATAAAAGGCTCTATATTAGGCTGTTCTTTCAAAGTTTCAATAACGCTCCTTTTCCAGCTGTTCATAGAAAGCGTTGCGCAAAAAAGCAGAGTTATATCTTCATTGGGAAATTTTTTAAGATTTTTAAGCATATAGGAGATATTTGGTTCATATCCCACAATATAATAATAATTTCTCGAATTTGTCCATTTATTTGAAAATTCTAAAAATGAGTTGCTCTTAATCTCGTCGTTAATAAAAGACTTATCATTAAAATCAAAAGAGTAAAATTTAATATTTTCATTAATAACTGTTGGAGTAAAATCTTTAGAAGTATAATAGTAAAGTTTCGAGCGCTCTTTTTCAAAAAAGAGCTTACACTTTTTAGCAACAGCTTCGCCGTATGTTCCGTTATGTAAAATAATAATATTGCTTGGTTTAAAATAGCTTTTACAATATTTCTCTATACAAAGAGAGCTTTTTATTTTTGAAAATAAAAATTCCATCGCGGTTTTCGCTTCGTCATAATCGGGAGGAAAGATACGAATAATATTTGAATCATTATCAATAATTTTTTGAATATCTTCATCACTAATGGAGCTTAATGCACCGATTATTTTAATCTGGCTTTTTAGACTCTCTGGCAGATTCTCTCTTGCTAAAATAGTTTGTTTAAAAATATTGCTTAAACTTGTAATAATAATGTATTTTGAGCTTACTAAATCTAAATTTTCTATTAAATCTTCTATATCGCTGCTGTTATTATCAATAAAAAGATACTCAATATCCAAACCTTCCAAGCGCTTTTGTTTATTAAGCTGATTGAAAGCGGCAATCTGGCTAAGATTTAATTTATAATTATTTTTATCAAGTGTGCGTAAAAGAACAATTATTTTATATTTTTCATCAATCAAAGCAAGAAGCGTCTGTTTTATAAATTTGTTAAAAGGAACATAATTTGGAATTCTTTTAATCATATTTATAGCAAAATTTGTCGGAATGATATTACGGTTAGTCAGATATATAAAAAAAGAGATAATAATTGCAACAACAAGCACCAAAGAGGTAAAAAATTCATTAATCATAGAAAAATTGCTCATAAAAACGGATTGCTCTTTACGAGTTAAAATATACAGTATTAAAAGAAAAATAATTAAATATATAAAAATACCTAAAAAGTGCTGTTTCATTTTCTTTAAAATATTTTTAATGGAAGTAAAAAAAGAGAGCATTAGTTCACTCCTTTATTATAAATAAAAAAGCAGTTTAAAGAAATTTAGCAAGAAAAAATTAAAATAAAAATCCCCTCTTTTGTATTTTAGCAAAAAAATCTTAAAGTTATTAAATTTTAAGTATAAATAATTTTTATTATGATAAATTTATGATTATGGAAACAGTTGCAGCAAAAGAGGCACAAAGATTAAGACAGTTTTTCTTTTTAATTATAAAAATTCTCTTTATAATAACTCAGATTATGATAACCTGAGTTACTATAACTTATGCTTTTATTCAATTAACTATTCTCTTTGGAATCATCATACGGATCGGTATGAATTAAAATATGCCAAGTAACATTTTCATCAAGTCTTTTAATTCTCTCTTCTAGTTCGTCAGCTATTTTATGAGCTTCAAGAAGGGAGATATCTGGTCTTAAAACTATATGGACTTCCACAAATTTAACTTTCCCAGCCTGTCTTGTTCTTAGAAAATGAAAATCATTTATCCTCTCATCCTCTTTGATTGCCTCTTGAATTCTTTTTACTTCATCTTCTGGTAAAGAGATATCTAATAGAACATAAGCGCCCTCTTCTATCAGTTCAAACGCCTCTTTTACTATATAAACTCCTATAGCAATACCGAAAACTCCGTCTATAAAATACCAGTCGGTAAAATAGATAATACCCAAAGACAATAAAACGGCAGAATTGCTTAAAAGATCGGTTTTATAATGCAAAAGATCAGATTTTATAACCAAATTTCCGCTCTTTTTATAAACATATGATAAAAATGAAACTAAAATAAAAACTATTACTATGGAAATAATCATAACAGCAATAGATGCCCCCACTCTCTCAACCGGCTCGTTTTTGATAAACTTCATAACGCCTTCATAGAGAATGTAAAGCCCCGAAGCGGTAACCACAAGTCCTTCGAAAAATGCGGCTAAAGCTTCTATTTTGCCATAACCGAAAGGAAATTTCTCATCTGGGCTTCTATCAGAAAGCCTTATTGCCAAAAAATTAAAAACAGATACAAACATATCCATAATAGAATCAACAGCGGACGCAAGTAAGGCTACTGAACCGCTAACTATTGCCACAACAAGCTTTATAATCGCCAAAACAAGAGACAAAGCGGTAGCCACAAGCGGAGCTCTTCTCTCTAAAGGAGTTGATTTTTTCTCAACTTTCACTATATGAGGATCATTTTCTTTTACATAGTTTACAGCCAATTTTATTCCTTTATAAATTTTTCTCCGGGTTTCCAATCGATATAGACGCTATCTTTCTCCTCTAAATGGGGAGATTTTATAAAAACGGCTTTAAAATCCTTATCGCTCTCATTATAAAAATAGTGAGCCTCTCCTGGATCGCATCTTAAATAATCTCCCTTTTTTAAAACTACCTTTTTACCATCTACATAAACTGAACACTCTCCCTCCAAAACCAAGAAAGACTCTTCTTGCTTTTCATGCTTATGGCAAGGGTGCTCCTCTCCGGGAGTAATTACCACAACGCCCATATCCACATTCGGCCCTTTTGTTAAATATTTTGGACCGTGATCTTTAAATCTATACTCATGCTCTTTTTCATTTGTTAAATACATCTCTCTCCTTTTATCTATATTCCGGGAGCTCTCCACATACTCTCGGTAACTTTCTCATCTACCAGTTCAAGCTGCTTTTTATAAGCTCTCTCCCACTTTTTGGCTATCTCTTTATAGATTTTATGATTTTCCATATCGGGATTATAAATCTTTTCAAACTTAACCAATTTTTTCGAAGCGCTTTGCATATCCTCAAAAACTCCCGCTCCAACTCCAGCCGCAATCGCTCCGCCAAGAGAAGTAGCCTCCTTAACTACCGGAATTTTAACCTTTCTTGCGGTAACATCCGATAAGATTTTAGGCCACAAAAATCCTTTGCTCGCTCCCCCGGCAAAAACCAATTTTTCACAAAAGCTTCCGGTAAAAAGTGAAATTTTATCCAAATTTTTAGCCGATACGATAGCGGCATTCTCTTCAAGACTTCTAAACATGGAAGCCTTGTTACAAACGGTAGGATCTATGGAGAGATTTAAAAAAGATGGAGCGGCATGATACCATCTGCCGTAATTCATCTCATCTGAAAAAATAGGAATTATTCCATAAGATCCAACCGGAACCCTGCTTGCCATCTCCTCCAAAAGCTCATAAGCGTCAACTCCTATCTTCTTAGCTTCCATCTTCTCTGCAAGGCAAAAAGCATCCCTAAACCATCTCATAATAAGACCGCTAAAAAAAGTTATCCCTTCAGCTTGGGAAATTCCTTTGATTACATGGGGATTTACTCTAATGCTCATATCCGAAGCTACAAGAGGCTTATCCATATTGACAACCTGCTGCCAAAAACTTCCCCCTATAATAGCCGTATCATCAGCTTTTACGACCCCAAGCCCCAAACTTGCCATCTGAACGTCCCCGCCTCCCATAACCACAAGCGTATCTAAAGAGAGCGAAGTTTGAAGGGAAGCCTCTTTGGTAACTTTTCCCAAAACTTCACCGCTTTCTAAAACGGGAGGGAAAATATCGCTTTTTAACCCGACTTTCTTTGCCATTTGAGGCTCCCAATCTCTTCTTTTTAGGGAAAATATCCCCGTAGTTCCGGCATTTGAAGGCTCGCTTGCTATAACGCCGCTTAATTTTTTCAAAACCCAGTCGCTTATCATGGAAATTTTAGAACTCTTCTCATAAATTTCAGGACGGTTTTTTTTAAGCCAAAGAAGTCTTGCCAAAGCTCCCAAAGCAAAGGTTTGACCGCTTATTTTGTAAAACTCCTCTTCAATAGAGGGAAATTTCTCTTTTAACTCTCTAACCTCCTCTTTAGCTCTTGAATCGACATTTGCAACAGCCCAAATCTCCTCTCCGTTTTTATCGTATAAAACTATCCCCTCTCTCATACTTGTAGCCGTAACGGCTAAAATATCTTTGGGATCTATTTTAGCTTTCAAAATAGCTTCTTTAATGCAGGATATTATCTTGCTCCACCCCTCTTTATAATCAAAATTCATAGATCCCGGCACATTATCTTCGCTTTTATGAGTCCACTCTTTTTGGGAGATTGATATCTCTTTTCCGTTTGTATCAAAAATAACTGCTCTAACGCTTCCAGTTCCGGCATCTATTACCATCAAATAACTCATCATATACCTCGCAAATATTTTTTCTCTAATTATAACTTAAAATAGTTTAGTGTATTATTCGCTTTCATTATCTTTAATTTTTTTAAAAAGGTTCAAAAATGAAAAAAAGTTTTATTTTTCTTGCTATATCTCTTCTTATTTCAAATATATTTGCTTTTGAAGAGATTTCGGACAAAAACTTTATGCAAAAAGTATCCCAGAAAGGAGATAAAATAGTGATTTTCTACGTTCCTGAAGATCCAAATTCAAAGGATCTAAACAAAACTTTACAAAAGATCGATTTTAAAAATATAAAAGTTTACATGATTCATGCTGGAAAAAACAAAAATTTAACTCTTGGAATGGGAGTTGAGTTTGTTCCCACAATTTTATTTTTTAAAGGAAACCAACTAAAAGATAGAGAGGTGGGGGCAAAAGATGAAAAGGAATTTAAAAAACTGATAGAAAAAAATTTCAGATAGGAGAGATGATGAAAAAATTGTTTATAGCACTGCTTATTTTAGGAATAAATGCGTTTTCTTTTGAGCATTTGGATATGGATAAATATTTACAGCTTAAAAACAAAAAGGAAGATTACATTATAGACTTTTACGCTCCTTGGTGTCCTCCATGCCAAATCATGGGAGAGTATTTAAAAGAGTTTAAAAATTATAAAGGAATTAAAATATATAAAGTGAATATAGATGAGAGCAAGGATTTAGCCTCTCTTTTTAACGTAACATCAATCCCAACTCTCATTTTCGTTAAAAACTCTACTATAGTAAATAAAATTAATGGTTTAATTCCTTCATCGGCTTTAAAAGAGGAGATGGAGAAATCCTTTTAATCTCCTCCTCTTTTAAAACTCTATTTCCTTTGATTTTATCTGAAAATTTTCCATCCATCTCATTAAATTCATTTATATTCAATATATCTCCTCTATAAAAAATCAAAGATTTTTTAGACTTAAAGATGTTATTTATAAAATAATTTTTCTTTATAGTTTCATTTAAACCATTATCTTTAACTTTAAGAGCAATAAAGTTATTTTTTAAACCGCAATTTATCAAAATATTGTCTTTAAAAATATTTCCCTCTTTCATCCCGTCATTATTTAAACTCAAAAGAGATATACAAGCTCCATCAGTTTTGGCAAATATATTGTTTTCTATTAAGTTGTTTTTTGAAATATTATCCTTTGAATAGGCTTGAAGCTCTACTCCTTGAGCAGAAAAGTATCCTTGATCTATTTTCACAGGAGAATTTTTTACATTAAAAACCGCATTATTAGAAAAAATATTTCCAATACCATTTATTTGATTTCTGGCTGTTATATCTCTTATAATATTAAACTTAATTTTATTATAAATAGAATTTACTCCATCAACCGTAACTCCATGCATATAAGATACTTTATTTCCTTGAATAAAATTGGAATAAATTTTATTATTTTTAACAGGCAAATCCCCTTTGGGAGCATATAAATTAATCCCGCTATGTCCCCAGTTTGATATTTCGTTATTTACTATTTCGCTATTGCTAACTCCGCTTAACAAAAATATTCCATCCTGCGCTCCTCTTGAAGAGAGATATCTATAATATGCTCTAAATCCGGAATCTATTACATTATTTTCTATAGATATATTTTGAGAGTAATTTCCACTAAAACCTTTCATAATTTCAATACCACTAAAAGAGTAAAGACCAATTTTTGAATTTTTCACCTTCACATTTTTAGAACCTCTTATAGATAAAGCATATTTTGAACCCCGTATATCAAGATGTGAAATTAAAATATCTTTTGAATTTTCAATTGATAAGGAATCTAAATATCTATTATTGATTTTTACTTTACTTAATTTGAAGTTTTTATTTAAAACAAAAATATAGAGATATTTTCCATTTTTTTCATAAAACCACGTAGCATCTTTTAAATTTTTAAACTCTTCAAAAAT
>JALVCR010000215.1 GCA_027009865.1 Campylobacterales bacterium | reverse complement strand
TGCCAGATTTCATTGAGCAAAATAGCAAAAAAGAGAAAAATATAACAAAAAATATACAAATCCCAATACCTTTAAAAAATTTAGAAAAAAATCAGACAAAAGAGAAGAATATCTCTAAAGAGAACAATATAACAAAAAAGATAAGAGCTCTTCTTAGCGAAGAGAAGGAGATAGAAAAGGTTAAAGAAGTAAATGAGAGCAATGAGAGCAATATTAGTAATGAAATTTTTAATATAGAAAGCGAAATTAAAGAGAAACTTTTAAGCACTCCGATTGAGTTTAAGTTTGCAAGCGCTATTTTGACAAAGAAAAGTAAAAAAATATTAAAAGAAATAGCCAAAGAGTTAAAACAGTTAAAAAATATAAAAATAGAAGTTGCAGGGTATACCGATGCTAAAGGAAATCAATATTTCAATAAGGATTTAAGCCTAAAGAGAGCAAAAAGTGTTAGAAGATTTTTAATAAAAGAAGGAATAGATAAAAATATAATTACTGCCGTAGGGTATGGAGAGAGCAATTTTATTTATGATAAATATGATAAAAGAAACAGAAGAGTGGAAATCCATATAATAAGAGGAAATTAAAATGCTTTATATCGTCTCGGAAATGTTAAGCTGTCTGCTTCTTGCTTTGGGTCTTGGTTTTTTGATAGGATGGTTTTTGAAAAAAGCTTTGGAAAAAGAGAAAGAGAATCTGTATATAGAGAGTTTAAAACAGGATATTAAAGATAAAGATGATGAGTGGTATAGACTCAAAGCCGAGCTTGTAAAATGCGAGAAGAAAGAGAAGGCTCTTGAGATGGAGCTTCAAAAAAGCAAAGATCAAAGCATTTTGATAAGTGAGATGAAAGAGGAGATAAAAAGGCTTCAAAATCAAATAGATTTGAAAAACAAAGAGATAGAAGAGTTAAAAGAGACGATTAAAGAGTATGAAGAAAGTAAAAAAGAGATAGAAAAAGATAGTGAAAAAATTAAAGAATATGAAAATAAGATAGAGGATTTGGAAAAAGATAAAATATCCTTAAAAGAGAGTTTGGAGAGAACCAAAAATAAATTAAATGAATGCAAAGAGTCTCTTTTTTCTTTGAAGATGGATGAGAAGAAGCCTAAAAAAGAGGAATTAAAAGCAGAAATTATTGTAACTCCTCAGAAAGAAAATAAATCTTTTATAAAAGATATTTTGGATGTTTTTAGAAGGCATTTAAGAGGACAGAAGGATTGAAAATGATAGCCGAAAAGATTTATACTTATGAAGATTATTTAAAAAAGGAGGAGAGAGTAGAATTAATTAACGGAGAGTTTTACGATATGTCCCCTTCTCCATATCCTAAGCATCAAAGAGTTGTTTCAAGATTATGGCATGAGCTTTTTAGAAATTTAGATTGCAAAAATAGTGAAAAAGAGGATAAATGCGAAGTTTATATCTCTCCCATAGATTGGAAGATAGACGATAGAAATGTAGTTCAGCCAGATGTCGCCATTTTTTGCGAAGAGACGGACAAACAATATTTTAGCAAAACTCCTCCCGTTGTAGTGGAGGTTTTATCAAAAGCTACCGCAAAGAAAGATATTAGCGTTAAATATGAGCTTTATGAGAGAAACGGGGTTAAATATTATCTGATTGTAGATCCCAATAATGAAATAGCCGATATTTTTAAACTAAAAAATGATAAATTTGAGCTTATTGGCAAACTAAGCAGAGATAAAGAGATAGAGTTAGAGTGGGACGGGTGTAAGAGTAAAATAGATTTTAAAAATGTTTATAATTAAGGTTTATAAAACTCAAAGACTATAGGTTTTTCGTTTTTAAATTTGATAAAAATCAGTATTTTATCCGCTTTGTTGGAGCGCTGGATAAAAAAAGTTTCGCAGTTTTCTTTAACTTTTGAGATATGGGAGATAAAGCGGTTTTCATAAGTTAGAGGAAGTTTTGAAGATTCGGCTCTAACGAGAGTGTTTTTATAATTTGAAACAAACCATAAAACTCTGGGTTTAGATATATTAAAAATTGAACTGTTTGTTTTTAGCTCTATGGCTTTATATTTTTTGCCTCCCGTGATTTTAATACTGTCCGCTTCAAACAAATCTTCATACAAAAGTTTTAAAATTTTCTCTTTTTTAGATAGCTCCTTAGATTTGTTTTGAAATATATTGTTTGAAATTTGCATATTGGTTAGAGATTTATATATAAACGTAACTATCAATCCTAAAAGAATTACCGAGATTATAACTTCTATTAAAGTGAAAGCTTTTTTCATTGCAAATTTACCGTAAAAGCCAAAAAAGAGTTTTCTTTATCGAAAATTACTATTTTATCTACGTTTATAGTAAAAGATTGTTCGTTATTTTGGTTTTCTTCTTCTATTATATCTTCGCTTTCGTTTGATT
>JALVCR010000214.1 GCA_027009865.1 Campylobacterales bacterium | reverse complement strand
AACAATTGATGTAATCAGATAGAGTCCTCCTAAAATAATTATCAGATATCCCCGGCTGTTAAATAGAAAAAACAAAAACATAAAAAATGAAAAAGAGAAGATAAAAAGAAGCAGAAAGAAAAATTTATGCTTTGTAGTTTTATCCAAAAAGTATTTATAATAGCTGTAATAAAGAAGTATTGTATTAGCCGGAAAGAATCTTTGGACAAATCCATATTTTGGAGGCTCGTAATCTCCTCCTCTGTAAGCTTCAGCCGCCATTAGAGCCTCTCTTACTCCTCCAAACTGCATAATATAGACAAAAAGAAGCAAAGATAAAATTACCACAAATAAAGGAGAGAGCTTTAAAACCTCGCTTTCGCCAAATTTTGGCTTTATTATTAAAACCGGAAGATTGGATCTGAAAAATTTATTATAGTATCCGGCTAAAAAAGATAAATATGCTATAAAAATAAGATAAGGAGTTAAAGAGAGGCCATAATAGTATATTCCCTTTATCATATCCTTTGCAAAAAATTTAAAAGGATTTTGAGAGGATGCTAAAATAAGCGGAGTTAGAGCATAAGAGATTAGAAAAAAGAAGTTAAACGATGTCATAAAATCAAATGTAAAATACTTTTTTCTGCTAATCTCTACCCAAATTATCAAAAATATAAGCAAAAGATATACAAAGATTGCCATTTTGCTTTCTTTTTGTTTAGTATCGTCAAAAAGCCTCTTTATATGTAAAATATCCTTTCACTACCGCTATATAAAATCCTAAAAATAGCGTCAAGTAGGCAAGTCCTACTGCTGAATAGAGCTTGATTAAAATAGGAGCCGCGATTATATTTATTACGGCTCCTATAAAAACTATTTTATTTAACAGTTTTGATTTGTTCATTGTAATTAACATTCTTGTAAACTGCCCTCCGTAAGGAAATACTAAAATAACGAAAGAGAGAATATGAATTAGATGAAGGAGATATTTTGACGGCTCTTTTCCGGTTATAAACAATAATATTTCTCTATCAAAAATATTTACAAAAGTTACAAAGATAAGAGCAAAAATAAAAATTACTAAAGATAGTTTTATATTTGCTTTGAAAAATTTCTGTTTTGATTCTTCATAAAGTTTTGCAAAATGGGGATAGAGAGCCTGAAGGAGAGGAACGAAAATTCCCCCTATCGCTATTATCAGTTTCTCAGCTATCGAGTAGTATCCAACTATCGTATCAGTTGCCAAAAGCCCCAAAAAGATAATGCTTGAAGTTGTGTAGATATTTACCGTTATTCTTGTCGTAAAGACATACCATCCATCTTTTAATTCTCTTTTTATATTTTTTAATTTGGGGATTTTAAAAGATATTCCATACTCTTTTTTTATAATATATTGAGCTATCGCTCCAGCGCTTAAAAATCCCAAAGAGTTAAACAAAGCTACAAGATAGATATCTTCTGGCGATTTGACAAAGAGAAAAATCATAACTATAAAGATTGATTTTGCTATTACATTTAAAATAGTTATATACTGCATCTTCTCCATTCCCTGAAAAAACCATACAGGAAATAAAGCTTGTCCAATTACATACCCAAAAAGCAGGTAAAAAAGTATATAGTTTTTTGCAAATTTATCGATACTAATAATAAGAAAAGTAAGAATAATAAGACTAAGAGATAAAAATATGAACTTTATAGCCAAAGTAGCATTAAAAATCTCTTGGACTTTTTCTATGTTTTCCCTATTTATCGAGATGTTTTTGGTTGCGGTAAATTCAAATCCGTAATCTGTAAGCAAAACAAAATAGGATATGGAAGCATACGCAAAAGCCCAAAGGCCGTAAGTTTCTATTCCCAAAACTCTCACCAAATAGGGAAGGAGAATAAGAGGGGCTATATAGTTTATTCCCTGCAAAAGGGATAAAGATATAAAATTTGAAATTACTCTTTTAACGGAAGAGTTTTTTGAAAATTGTTTTAAGGCGTTCAAATTCATTTTAAAACCTAACTGTTAAATTTTTTTAACTAATCTTACCTAATCTTTCATTTAGGTAAGATTAAATATAATAGTTATAAAACATTTTACTACCATAAGCGGGGACTTTTATGTATAACGGTATTTTTACGATTTCTTTAGACTTTGAACTATATTGGGGAGTTTTAGACAGCAAACCTTTAAAAGTTTATAAGAAAAATATATTGGGAGCTCATGAAGCGGTAAGGGAGATTTTGGATCTTTTTGAAAAATATTCAATTCATGCAAGCTGGGCTATTTTGGGATATCTATATTTTGAAAATTTTGAAGAGTTAAAAGAAAATCTCCCTCCCCTAATCCCCACTTATGAACAAAAAAATTTCTCTTCATATGAATATTTTAAAGAATTGGAAAAACTTGATAAAAGACTTCTCTTTGCCAAAGAAGAGATTTTAAAGATAAAAAATTCTAAATTTCAAGAGATAGCCTCTCATACCTTTTCTCATTATTACTGTATGGAAAGGGGGCAAAACAAAGATCAGTTTTTAAATGATATTTTTTATGCAAAAAAGAAGGCAAAAGAGTTTGGAATAGATCTAAAAAGTATAGTTTTTCCAAGAGATCAGTATAGCAAAGAGTGTCTCTCTATGTTGAAAAAGTTGGGATTTTTAGCCTACAGAGGAAATCCAGATCATATTATATATAAACCAAGCGCTCAAAAAAGCAAGCAAAATATCTTTAGAAAAGCTCTTTTACTTTTGGATAGCCATTTTGATTTAACAGGCAATAATACAGTAAAAGTAGAGGCTAATGATATTCCCATTAATATTCCCTCAAGCAGATTTTTAAGACCGGTATCCAAAAACAGAGCCGTAAATTTTTTAAGGCTTAGAAGAATAAAAAAACAGATGGAGTATGCGGCTAAAAATAGAAGGCTTTTTCATTTATGGTGGCATCCTCATAATTTTGGGGTAGATACGAAAAATAATATAAAGTTTTTGGAAGAGATTTTGATTTTTTATAAAGAGATGGAGGCTAAATACTCAATGCTTTCTTTGAGTATGAAAGAAGCGGCTTTATATGCCAAAGAAGTTAATTTACAAAAGGTTAAAAATGATGCAAAAGATAGCTGGATTCTTGGATTATCGAAACAAAAACTTCTCTAAAGAGCTTTTTCATATTTGCCATTTAGATGGTGTTAGCGTGGGATTTTCAAAAAATTGTGAAGTTTTGAAATTTGGATATTTGCAGATTGTATTTAAAGGAGATATTTATAATAAAGAGGAGTTTAAAAGAAGACTTTTGTTATACGGATATGATTTTGAAAATGAAAGCGACGGGGAGATAGCTTTAAAGGCTGTTCACAAATGGGGAGAGAAGGTTTTAAGTGAATTTGACGGAGATTTTCAGATAGCTATTTTAAATATTTTAGAAAATAAGTTTTTTCTTTTTAGGGATAAGATGGGAATTATGCCTCTTTACTATTATGAGGGGGACGGATTTTTAATTTTTTCTGATTCTTTAAAGGATATTATTTATTTTAATGAATTTAATAAAGTTATTTCAAAAGAGGCTCTTTCTTTGTATATGAGTTTCGGATATATTTTAGAACCATTTACGATATGGCAGAACACCTATAGGATAAAAGCCGGATTTTTTTTAGAATTTGATCTTAAAAAGAGAATCTTTTTTCAAAGGAGATATTTTGATATAGCTCATATTTATAGAATGCCCTGTTTGGATATGAGTGAAGAAGAGATAAAAAAAGAAGCCCAAAATCTTTTGATAGATTCTGTTTTAAAAAGAAGCCAAAAGGCAACTTATGTGGGAATTTTGCTAAGCGGAGGGTATGACAGCTCTGTTATAGCAGCTTTATATGCAAAATATTTTGAAAGACCTGTATATACAATTACAATAGGATTTGAAGAAGAAGATTGCGATGAGTCGGTATATGCGAAATCGATATCAAAAGCGATAGGCTCTTTTCATCACGAATTTATCTTCTCTAAAAAGGCTATGAGAGATACTATTTTGGATTTTATGAAAGCTTATGAGGAGCCTTTTGGAGATAAAGCCTCTTTTGGAACTTTGTATGCTTTAAAACTTGTAAAAGACGAGATAGATACTGTAGCTGCGGGGGACGGGGGAGATGAGGTTTTTGGAACGGGAGATGATATAGAGAAATTTAGATTTTTTAACAGGCTTCCATATTCGGTTAGGAGAAAATTTGCCAAAACATTTAATCTTTTATCCCCGGAAGAGATAGTTAATAAAAATCGTTTTAAAAATATATTTACAAAAATAGAAAAACTTCAAAATATACTCCAAAGCAACGGAATATCTCAGATGTTAAAGCACAAAAGCCAGATTTTAAGCTTTAAAGAAGTCAAAGAGATTTTAAGAGATTGCTGCGATTATTTGCCTTTTACCAATTTTGATCAAAAGATGCTTGAAGAGAGCAATGATGAGCTTAATAATCTTTTGGCCACTACGATAAAAACTTATCTAATAGATGACGAGATAGTAAAAACTCAAAGGGCAAGCTCATATTTTAATCTCTCTTTGAAAGAGATTTATTTAGATCAAAGTCTTTTGGAATTTATGGGAAGAGTTAAAGCGGATATCAAACAAAAAAACGGAATTAAAAAATATATTTTAAAAGAGATAGCCTATAAATATATCCCAAGAGAGCTTTTGGAGAGAGAAAAACATGGATTTAGCTTTCCTTTAGAGAGATGGTTTAGAGAAGATTTAAAAGATCTCTTTTTAGACTACATATCAAAAGAGAGGTTAGAGAGAGAGGATATCTTTGATGCTAAAAAGATTTTGAAAATGAGGGATGATTTTTTTAGGGGAAATGATGAAAAGATAGTCGCTTTGTGGAATATCTTCTCTTTTGAGCTTTGGTATGAAGAGTGGATGGAGAAGAGATTTTGAAGAGGGTGGTTTTTGTTTTGCCGGCTTTAAATATGGGCGGAGCGGAGAAAATTGTATGTGAACTTATCAATAATTTAAATAGAGAAGATTTTGAGATTTTTCTGCTTCTTTTAAGAAAAAAGGGGAAACTTGTAGAATGTATCCCGGATGATATAGAAACTATTGATTTAAAGAGAGATTCTCTTAGAAGTTCTGTTTTTGATCTATATTTTGCCCTAAAGAGGCTCTCTCCTGATGTTATTTTTTCAAGTATCGGCTCTATGAATCTTTTAATCTCATCCCTTCGGCCTCTCTTTTCAAAAAGAGTTAAATTTATAGCAAGAGAGACTAATCTTGTATCTATAAAGAATAAAGATGAAAAATATCCAAAGCTTTTTGATTTGATGTTTAAAAGCGTATATAAAAATTTTGATCTAATAATTGCCCAATCAAGGGATATGTATGACGATTTAGTTAAAAATTTTAATATTTCAAAAAAGAAAATAAAAATTATAAATAATCCAGTTAATATAGAAAAGATTGAGAAACTCTCAAAAAGCAGTGATGGTTTTTTTGACGAGAGCAGATTTAATCTTTTGGCAGTTGGCTCTTTAAGCTACAAAAAGGGATTTGACAGGCTTTTGGAAGCTTTTTCATTAGTGGATGATGAGAATATATTTTTGACAATTGTCGGAGAAGGCAGGGAGAGAGAGAATTTAAAAAAACTTGCATATGAGTTAAATATAGAAGAGAGAGTTAGATTTTTTGGATTTTGTAAAAATCCTTATCCTTTGATGAGACAGGCCGATTTATTTGTTTTAACTTCAAGATATGAGGGATTTCCAAATGTTTTGGTGGAGGCTTTGGCATGCGAAACTCCCGTTTTGGCTTATGAGTGCAAAGGGGGAGTTAATGAGATAGTAATAGATGGAGTAAACGGATGGAAGGTTAAAGAAGGAGATAGAGAGGCTTTTGCAAGAAGAGTTTTAATAGCGGCAAAAAAACCGTTAGATAAAAAAGAGATTAAAAAAAGTGTTTACAGATATGAGTTTTCAAAAATACTTAAAATTTATGAAGATACTTTAAGGGGTGTTTGATGAAGAAAAATTTAGCTATTTTAATATTATCTTTAGAAGGGGATGGAGCCGAGAGAGTGGTATCTATTTTGTTAAGGGAGCTAAAGGATGATTACAATATTACTCTTGTATTGATGAAAAATATTATAGATTATGAGATTCCAAAAGAGGTTGAAGTTGTGTTGTTAGATGAAGAGGAAGAGGATAGCAAAGCTTTGAAATTTGCCAAGCTGCCGTTTTTAGCTTACAGTTATAAGGAGCTTTGCAAAAAGTATGAAATAGATATATCTCTCTCTTTTATGAATCGTCCAAATTATATAAATGTTTTGGCCAAAACTTATGGAAATGAGAGTGTTTGTATAATTAGCGAGAGAATAGCTCCCTCCAAAGAGTATGAGAGCTCCTCTTTGAAAGATAGCGTAAGCAGATATATGATAAGAAATCTCTATCCGAAAGCCGATATGATTATTCCAAATTCAAAAGGTATTGAAGAGGATTTGATAGAAAATTTCTCCATTCCCTCTTCTTTAATACAAACGATTTATAATCCGGTAGATTTAGAGAGGATAGATTCTTTAAAAAATGAAGAGTGCTCTTTTCCTTTTGATTATTTTACTTATATAAACATAGGAAGGCTTCATCCACAAAAAAATCATAAAGCTTTGATAGAGGCTTTTTACTATCTAAACGATTTAGATTCAAGACTTGTGATTATAGGAGAGGGCGAGTTAAGAGAGGAGCTTGAGGAATTTATTGATAATTTGGATTTAAGAGATAGAGTATTTTTGATAGGAAGACAGTCAAATCCTTTCAAATATCTAAAAAGAGCCGACGTTTTTGTATTAAGCTCTAATTATGAAGGTTTTCCAAATGTTTTATTGGAAGCTTTAGCGTGCGAGACTCCCATAATATCAACAGATTGCAAAAGCGGTCCAAGAGAGATTTTAACCGGTAAGAATACTACATCTTTTCATCTTCAAAGAGGAGTTGAAGAGGCCAAATATGGAATTTTAACTCCGGTTTCTGATGTGGCGGCTTTAAGCGAGGCTATGAAAAAAATGAAAGAAGATAAAAGTTTAAGAGAGAGATATAAAAGATTTGGGAAAATGAGAGTTAAAGATTTTGATAAAAACAAGATAGTCGAAAAATATAAAAAGGTTATTGAGCTTGCTTTTGCCAAAAACAGGACAATGTCATGTGCTCAATAGCAGGTTTTGCCGCAGATTTTAGGGATGAGAAACTAATCGAAGAGATGAATAATACTCTATCCCATAGAGGGGATGACGATAGTGGAATTTATATTAGCGAGGATAAAAGCAAAGGATTTGTCCATCTCTCTCATAATAGACTCTCTATTTTGGATATCTCCAAAGATGCAAGCCAGCCCTTTGTAAGCAAATGTAAAAATTATGTTATTGTTTATAACGGAGAGATTTATAATTTCAAAGAGATAAGAAGAGAGCTTGTAAAAAGAGGGTATAAGTTTGTATCAAACGGAGATACTGAGGTTTTATTATATGCTTATAAGGAGTGGGGCAGGGAGGCTTTAGATAGATTTATAGGTATGTTTGCATTTTGTATTTTTGATAGAGTTAAAAATATTTTGTTTTTAGCGAGAGACAGAGCCGGAGTTAAGCCTCTTTATTTCTTTTATGATAGGGGAGAGTTTGTTTTTGCATCTGAGATAAAAGGAATTTTAAAATATAAAAATTTCAAAAAAGCAATAAACAGGGATGTTGTGCCTTTTTATTTAAGATTTGGATATATTCCCTCTCCTTTTTCAATTTTTGAGAAATTATATAAACTTCCTCCCTCATCCTTTATGATTTATAATTTAGAGCAAAAATCTTATGAAATTTCTAAATATTGGGATATTTTTGCTTTTTATAAAGCAAAAAAATTTAAAGAGGATGAGGAGAAGATTTTAAAAAATTTGGAAAATCTTTTGATAGAGAGTATAGAGTATAGAATGGTTTCTGATGTGGGAGTCGGAGTCTTTTTAAGCGGAGGATACGACTCTTCTACGGTGGCTGCAATTTTGCAGTCTAATAGAAGAGAGAGAATAAATACTTTTAGCATAGGATTTCAAGAAAAAGAGTATGACGAGTCTTTTTTTGCAAGAGAGATAGCAAGATATCTAAAGACTGACCATCATGAGCATGTAATAAGCAAAAAGGAGCTTATTGATATAGCTCTCTCTTTGCCTTTTGTTTATGATGAGCCTTTTTCTGACGATTCCACTATTCCTACAATTGCCTTATCGAAATTTACCAAAAAAAGCGTAAAAGTTGCGCTTTCGGGGGATGGAGGAGATGAGATGTTTTGCGGATATAGCAAATATAAAGCTCTTTTGGCTTTTTCTTCCGTTTTTTCCTCCAATTTAAAAAAAGAGGGGCTATCTTTTTTAAGTGATAAAGTTTCCATATCTTTTATAAAGAGAGTTAACTCATTTCTTCCTGAGCGTTTTAGAAATAGAAATATTGAAGATAAATTTATAAAATTTAAAAGAGCTTTAAATTCAAAAAATTTAACACAGATGTTTATAAATGCAAGCTCTAATGCCGATGATAGCGAAATTAAAAAGATATTAAATTTTGAATATGATAAAGATTTGGTTTTAGAAAAAAGCGCTTTTTCAAGGGCTAAAGAGATTGAAGATTTAGATTTTTTAGATTTTATGATGGCAATAGATTATGTTACATATCTTACTGATAATAGTTTGGTCAAAGTGGACAGAGCTTCAATGAGTGTTTCTTTGGAAGCAAGGGAGCCTCTTATAGATCACAGACTTGCCGAATTTATGGCAAGAGTTCCGGTTGGGCTAAAATATAAAAATGGTGAGAAAAAATATCTTTTAAAGAAAATTGTTTATAAATATATTCCAAAAGAGATGCTAAATAGAGCAAAAAGCGGTTTTACTCCTCCTCTTCTTGGATGGCTTAGGGATGATTTGAATTTTTTAATAGATATCTATTTAAGCGACACTCTTTTAAAAGATATTTCAATTTTTAATATAGAAGAAGTTAAAAAACTAAAAAAAGCTCTAAAAAATAGGGAGAGAGTAAATATAAATCTTTTATGGTCTGTTGTTGTTTTTGCAATGTGGTATGATAGATGGATAAGGAAGTAGTTTTGTAAATTATAATCAATCATTTTTCCTTTTTAATTTCATATAAGTTATAAAAAGTTATTATAATGATAATGGTTATTAAAAAGGATTTGGCATGGGATTTTTGGAAAAT
>JALVCR010000213.1 GCA_027009865.1 Campylobacterales bacterium | reverse complement strand
AAATCTTTATCTTTTAAATCATTTACCGTTTTATAAAAGAAATCTTTTGATATTTTGTTTTCCTTTTTTATTTCATTAAATATCTGAAAAAGAGATTTTTTCTTTCCTTGAGATATCGCAAACTGCTTAAATATCAAAAACTCCTCTTTTGTAAGGGAGATTTTTAACATTTCTTGAATATTTTGATAAAGAAAATCTTTTGAGTGTAAAACATTTTTTGGATATGTTCCTACTTTTGCGTAGATATTAAACATAGCTTGAGGATGGGAGTATTTTTTGTAAAAAGAGATAAACTCCTCAAAATCGAGAGGAAAGAGATGAATTTTTTTAAAATTCTTAATCTCCCTATCTTTATTAGAGCTTATTACTATATTTGCCATATCTGGGATTTCAAATGAGAAATCAAAATTATCCAAAGCCAAAACTTTTATATTTTTGCTTTTGATAAAAGAGTATAAATTTTTTTTAATCTCCTCTTTATTAACTCTCTCATCGTTGAAATCTATATATAAAACCTCTTTTTTGGAAAATCTATTTAAATAGTCGTATATAAGATAACTCTTACCGCTTTTATTAGTTCCGTAAATAAAGGTTTTGGGAGAGTTTACGGATACTTTTCTATCTAAAAAATTTATCTTTTTAAAATCCTGTTCGTATAAAAAATCAAGTATGTTCATATTAGGAGTTTACACTTTTCCTTTTTAAAAGGAAATAAATATAAAATAAAATGCCGAAAAAAGGCTAAAATTATTGACTCCATATACCTTTTAAAGTATAATTTCGTCTTCAAAAATATGTCGTTTCGGCGACAAGTTCTTTATTTGAGGGATTTTAATGCAAAAAATCAGACTTAAGCTTAAGGCTTATGATCACAATGTGTTGGATAGATCAGTTGCAGCGATAGTAGAGGCTGTTAAGAGAACGGGTGCTGAAATCAAAGGTCCTATTCCGTTACCGACGAGAATCAGAAGATATACGGTGTTAAGATCACCGCACATCAACAAAGACTCCAGAGAACAGTTTGAAATCAGAATTCATACCAGATTAATAGACATAGTTTCCGCTACCGGCGATACGGTAGATTCGTTGATGAAGTTGGACTTAGCTCCCGAAGTCAACGTAGAAGTTAGAGCTATGGGTAAGTAAAGGAAGTTTTATGGAATATATCGTAGAAAAAATCGGAATGAGCAGAACAATTTCAGTGCCGAGTGTTCCGGTAACTCTTTTGAAAGTAATCGACGCTAAAGTTTGCGAAGTCGATGAGAACAAAAGAGCTATCGTAGCCTATCCCAGAGGCAAAAGAGTAAACAGAGCCATTATGGGACAGCAAAAAAAATACAACCTCTCATCTGAATATAACAGATTTGCGACTTTAACGGTTCCAAACAGCGAGCCGGGAGATTTGGATACCTCTCCTTTGAAAGAGGCTAAAGTTGTAAAGAGCACTTTCTTTTCAAAAGGTAGAGGATTTAGCGGCGTTATGAAAAGATGGAATTTTGCGGGAGGTCCTTCAAGCCACGGTTCAAGATTTCATAGAAGAGTAGGTTCAATCGGTATGTGCGAATGGCCGGGAAGAGTTCAGCCTGGACAAAAGATGCCAGGACATTACGGAAACAGTAAAAATACCGTTAAAAACGAGGTGATTTCTTTCGATCCCGAAAGCGGAATTTTAGTAGTTAAAGGTTCCGTAGCGGGCGCAAACGGATCACTTGGTAGAGTAAGGATAGTTAAATGAGCAAAGCGATAGTTTTAGATCAAAATCTCTCAAAAAGCGGAGAGATGGAGTTGCCGGCTAATTATGCCGAGATTAACTCTCACAATCTTTATCTTTATGTAAAATCATATTTGGCCTCTTTGAGAGCTAACGGAGCGAAAGCTAAAACAAGAGCCGAAGTTAGCGGAGGCGGAAAGAAGCCTTGGGCTCAAAAAGGAAGAGGCGGTGCGAGAGCGGGAAGCATAAGAAGCCCGATTTGGGTTGGCGGAGGCGTTGCTCACGGACCTAAAAACAACAGAAACTACGACCTTAAAGTAAATAAAAAACAAAAAAAGTTGGCGCTTAGATACGCTTTAAACGAGAAGGCCGAAAACGGACAGCTTTTTGTAGTAGATAGCATTAAAGTTGAATCGGGAAAAACAAAAGATGCCGCAGCCATTATCAATTCTTTAAAACTTAGAGACGCTTTGATAATAAAAGAGGAGATAGACGAGAAGACTTTTTTGGCTTTTAGAAATTTAAGCAACTGCTACTTGATAGAGCCAAATGAGTTAAACGCTTATCTTGCGGCAACTTATCATTCGATAATAATCGAAAAACCAGTGTTAGAAAAAATAATTAAAGAGGGCTAAAAATGGCGGATATTACTGATATAAAATCTATTCTTTATACTGAAAAGAGTTTGGGCCTTCAAGAAAACGGAGTCGTAGTTATTCAAACGTCTCCTAAAATGACTAAAAACGGTTTAAAAGAGGTTCTTAAAAACTATTTCGGATTTGTTCCATTGAAAGTTAATTCCGTTAAAGTTAAGGGAAAAACCAAAAGATTCAAAGGCGTTCAAGGCAAAAGAAACGATTATAAAAAGTTTTATGTCAAATTGCCAGAAGGCGCACAAATTGAAAGTATAGAGGTATAACATGGCTATTAAAACATATAAACCTTATACACCCAGCAGAAGATTTATGAGTGTTGTCGATTCAAGCGACATCACTTCAAAACCTACCGTTTCAAAACTGCTTGTAAAGCTTCCTGCTAAAGCTGGAAGAAACAACAGAGGTAGAATCACTTCAAGACATAAAGAGGGTGGGGCTAAGAAATTTTACAGAATCATAGATTTCAAAAGAGATAAATTCAATATTCCGGGAAAAATTTCTACAATAGAGTATGATCCCTACAGAAATTGCAGAATCTCTTTGGTTACTTATGTAGATGGAGAGAAGAGATACATAATCCATCCAGAAGGCGTGAAGGTTGGAGATACCGTTATGTCCGCAGAGGGCGGATTGGACGTTAAGCCCGGAAACGCTATGAAGCTTAAAAATATTCCTGTGGGAACCATCATTCACAATATAGAGATGCATCCAGGCCACGGCGGACAGATTGCAAGAAGCGCTGGAGGATATGCTCAGCTTATGGGAAGAGAGGGAAAATATGTAATCCTAAGACTTCCAAGCGGCGAGATGAGAATGATTCTTGGAGAGTGCATGGCTACTGTGGGAGTAGTCGATAATGCCGAGTGGGCTAATGTGGTAATCGGAAAAGCTGGAAGAAACAGACATAGAGGGATAAGACCTCAAACAAGAGGTTCGGCTATGAACCCTGTAGATCACCCTCACGGCGGTGGTGAAGGTAAAAAGAATTCGGGAAGACATCCGGTTACTCCTTGGGGTATGCCTACTAAAGGCTATAAGACCAGAAGAAAAAAATCAAGCGATAGATTGATAATTTCAAGAAGAAAAGGAAAATAGATGGCACGATCATTGAAAAAAGGCCCTTTCGTCGATGACCATTTGATGAAAAAAGTTTTAAAAGCCAAAGAGACGAAAGATAACAAGCCTATAAAGACATGGTCGAGAAGAAGCACCATTACACCCGAAATGATCGGTTTGACAATAAACGTTCATAACGGAAGAAGCTTTGTCCCGGTATATATTACGGAAAATCATGTAGGCTATAAGCTTGGAGAGTTTGCGCCTACAAGAACTTTTAGAGGGCACAAAGGTTCGGTTCAAAAGAAAATAGGTAAGTAAGGGGAGCGAAGATGAGTAAAGCAGTATTGAGATTTATAAGACTCTCTCCTACAAAAGCGAGACTTATCGCAAGAGAGGTTCAGGGAATGAACGCCGAGTTAGCCCTCGCAAGTTTAGAGTTTATGCCAAATAAAGCGGCTAAAATTATCTCCAAAGTTATAGCTTCAGCCGTTGCAAACGGAGATTATGAGCCAGAAGAGGTTGTTATAACTTCCTGCAGAGTGGACAAAGGTCCAGTTCTTAAAAGATTCAGGCCAAGAGCAAGAGGTAGAGCTACGCCTATTAGAAAACCGACTTCTCATATATATGTAGAAGTGGCAGAAGAAACAAAGAAGGAAAAATAAGATGGGTCAAAAAGTAAATCCTATAGGTCTTAGACTTGGAATCAATAGAAACTGGGAATCAAGATGGTTTCCGTCCACCGACGTTCTTCCCGCAAACGTAGGAGAGGATTATAAAATAAGAAAATTTTTAAAAGGTGAACTCTATTATGCGGGAATCAGCCAAATTATAATAGAAAGAACCGCCAAAAAGCTTAGAGTAACCATAGTTGCGGCAAGGCCGGGACTTGTTATAGGTAAAAAAGGCGCTGATATAGAGAAACTAAAACAAAAACTCTCCTCATTGGTAAACAAAAATGTAAATATCAATATTAAAGAGGAGAAGAGACCTCAAGCTTCAGCTCAGCTTGCCGCAGAGAATATTGCAAATCAGCTTGAGAGAAGAGTAGCCTTTAGAAGAGCTATGAAAAAAGTTATGCAGGCGGCTTTGAAAAACGGAGCCAAAGGAGTTAAGGTTCAGGTAGCCGGAAGACTTGGCGGGGCTGAGATGGCAAGAACTGAATGGTATAGGGAAGGAAGAGTTCCTCTTCATACGTTAAGAGCCAGAATCGATTACGGTTTTGCGGAGGCTTTGACAACTTACGGAGTTATCGGCGTTAAAGTTTGGATATTTAAAGGAGAGGTTCTTCAAAAAGGTATCCAAGCCCAAAGAGAGCCAAGCGAGAGAAAAAGAAAAAGAAGAAGAGGTAAATAACCATGTTGATGCCTAAAAAGACAAAATACAGAAAGCAGCAAAAGGGAAGAAACAGAGGAAAATCCTATAGAGGAAATTCCATAGCTTTCGGCGAAATCGCCATAAAAGCGGTTGAGGCCGGAAGAATTGATTCAAGACAGATAGAAGCGGCGAGAGTCGCTATGACAAGACACGTAAAAAGGCAGGCTAAAATTTGGATTAGAGTTTTCCCCGACAAACCTTTGACCAAAAAACCTTTGGAAACGAGAATGGGTAAAGGTAAAGGTGCGGTTGAGAAATGGGTTATGAACATTAAACCCGGACGCATCGTTTATGAAATGGCGGGAGTAAACGAAGAGCTTGCCAGAGAAGCTTTGACTTTGGCTATGCATAAACTTCCTTTTAAGACAAAAATAGTCACGAGGGATAATGAAAATGAAATATACTGAGATTAAGGATAAAGATATAAAAGAGCTTCAAGAGCTTTTAAAAGAGAAGAAGATGCTGCTTTTTAAGCTTAAAAACAAGCTTAAAACAATGCAGCTTACCAATCCTAACGAAATAAGAGAAGTTAGAAAAGATATCGCCAGAATCAATACGGCGATAACAGCTAAAAGATTAAACGGTTAAGGCTTGGCTATGGCGTATAAAAGAGTAATTCAAGGAAAAGTTATCAAAAAGGCGGGGGATAAAACCGCTACCGTTTTGGTTGAGAGAAAAGTTGTTCATCCAAGATATCATAAAATAGTAAAAAGATTTAAAAAGTATCTCGTTCATGACGAGAGAAACGAGACAAAAATAGGCGATACGATTTTAGCGATAGAGTGTCGCCCAATCTCTAAAAGAAAAACTTTTAGACTTAAAGAGATCGTCTCTTCAGGAGTTAAGTAATGATTCAAAGTTTTACAAGATTGGCCGTTGCCGACAACAGCGGCGCTAAAGAGATTATGTGCATTAAAGTGCTTGGCGGAAGCAAAAGAAGATACGCAAGCGTTGGAGACGTTATCGTAGCTTCCGTAAAAAAAGCCATTCCAAACGGAAAAGTTAAAAAAGGTCAAGTTGTAAAAGCCGTTGTTGTTAGAACAAAAAAAGAGATTCAAAGAGAAAACGGCTCTTTAATCAGATTTGACGAAAACGCCGCCGTTATTTTGGATAATAAAAACGAGCCTATCGGAACGAGAATTTTCGGTCCTGTTAGCAGAGAAGTAAGATATGCAAATTTTATGAAAATTGTTTCACTTGCACCGGAGGTGTTGTAATGGCGGTTAAGTTTAAGATAAAAAAAGGCGATAAAGTCAGAATCATAACTGGCGATGACAAAGGAAAAGAGGGAGAGGTTTTAAAAGTTATTCCCTCAAAAAGACAGGTTATAGTTGCCGGATGCAAAGTCGTTAAAAAGGCTGTAAAGCCCAGCGAAAAGCATCCTGAAGGTGGATTTATTCAAAAGGAGATGCCAATAGATATCTCCAATGTTGCTAAAGTGGAAGGGTAGAGAATGGTCGCAAGATTGAAAGAGAAGTATCAAAAAGAGGTCAAACCTGCTTTGCAAGAAGAGTTTGGCTTCAAAAACCCTATGCTTATTCCTGCGCTTGAGAAAATCGTTATAAGCGTGGGTGCTGGTTGGGCGGCGAAAGATGCCAAATTGATGCAAAATATTCAAGATACAATCTCTCTTATAGCCGGACAGCATGCGGTTGTTACCAAAGCTAAAAAATCGGTAGCCGGTTTTAAAGTAAGAGAGGGATTTCCTATCGGAGTTAAAGTTACTCTAAGAGGCGATAGAATGTATATTTTCTTAGATAAGCTTATATCTATCGCTCTTCCAAGAGTAAAAGACTTTAGAGGACTTCCAAGAAACGGGTTTGACGGAAGAGGGAACTACAACTTCGGACTTGACGAGCAGCTTATGTTTCCTGAAGTTGAATATGACAATATTATGAAAACTCACGGTATGAATATTTCCATTTCAACAACTACCGAAAATGACAAAGAGGCTTTCAAACTGTTGGAAGCGCTCGGTTTACCATTTGCGAAAGGTCGATAAAATGGCAAAGAAATCAATGATTGCTAAAGCTAAAAGAAAACCTAAATTTAAAGTGAGAGCCTACACCAGATGTCAAATCTGCGGCAGACCTCACTCTGTTTACAGAGATTTTGGTCTTTGTAGAATCTGTTTAAGAAAAATGGCTAACGAAGGGTTATTGCCCGGCGTTAAAAAAGCTAGTTGGTAAGGGATAGAAATGCTAAACGATATTATAGCTGACGGATTAACAAGAATTAGAAACGCTTCCATGAGAAAATTGGAAGTTACCAAACTTCTTCACTCCAAGATGATGGAGAGTATCGTTGATATTTTCCAAAAGAAGGGATATATAGAGAGTTATAACGTTGTCGAAGAAGAGGGCAACAAAAAATATATAAACGTTGTCTTAAAATATGAAAACGATAAACCGGTAATTACGGAGATTAAGAGAATTTCTAAACCGGGAAGAAGAATTTACAGAGGCAAAGAAGATATCAAAAGATTTAAAAACGGATACGGAACGATAGTAGTCAGCACTTCAAAAGGGGTGCTTGCAAACGATGTCGCTTACAAAGAGGGCGTAGGCGGCGAAGTGATTTGCAGTATCTGGTAAATTTTTTATGGCATTCGATATTTTAAATATCGTAGACAAATAAAAAAGGATAAAAAATATGTCAAGAATAGGAAAACAGCCCGTAGATATCCCAAGCGGTATCGAAGTGAAGCTTGATGGAAGCAAGCTTCTTTTTAAAAAGGGAAACAAAACAAGAGAGTTGGAAACAAAAAACAACGTAGATATTAAAATAGAAGATAATAAAATTATTTTCGCTCCAAAAGGCGAAGATAGACAAAGCAGAGCCTTTTGGGGAACTTATAGAAGTTTGGCTAACAATATCGTAATCGGTCTTACCAAAGGATTTGAGAAAAAACTTGAAATAAACGGAGTCGGTTACAGAGCGGCGGTTAAAGGGAAAGTTTTAGAGCTGCAGCTTGGATTTTCTCATCCTATAAATTATGAGATTCCAGAAGGAATAGAGATAAAAGTTGAAAAAAATATAATCTCTATAAAGGGAGACGATAAGCAGCTTGTAGGACAGGTTGCAGCCGAGATTAGAAGTTTTAGACCGCCTGAGCCTTACAAAGGAAAGGGCGTTAAGTACGTTGATGAAGTTATTATCAGAAAAGCCGGTAAAACGGCTAAGAAATAGGGGTGTCTGAAATGAGAAAAAAACTTTTGATGAAAAAAAACGCTCTTAGAGAGAAGAGAAAAAGAAGAGTTAGAGGAAAAATTTACGGAACAAGCGAAGTTCCGAGAGTTACCGTATTTAGATCCAACAGACACTTTTACGCTCAAGCGATCGATGATACTAAAGGCCACACTTTAGCCTCTGCTGATGGATGCAAGCTTAATGTCAGAGCCAATAAAGAGGGCGCTATAGCTGTAGCTAAAGCTTTTAGCGAGGCTTTGAAGGCTAAAGGAATAGAGAAGGTGGTATTCGATAAAAACGGATATAAGTATCACGGTGTGGTAGCGGCTTTTGCCGATACTCTAAGAGAAGATGGAATCAAACTATAAGGGTGATAGGGAATGGAAAAATATAATAGAGAAGAGTTTGAAGAGACTATCGTCAATATCGGCAGAGTAACAAAAGTTGTAAAGGGCGGTAGAAGATTTAGATTTAATGCTTTGGTGGTAATTGGAAATAAAAAAGGGCTTGTGGGCGTTGGCCTTGGAAAAGCAAAAGAGGTTCCAGACGCCATTAGAAAAGCTATAGATGATGCTTTTAAAAATATTGTGGAGATAAATTATAAAGGTTCGACTATTCCTCACGATGTCGAAGCTAAATATAACGCAAGCAAAATTTTGCTAAAACCGGCAAGCGAAGGTACCGGAATTATAGCGGGAGGTGCGACAAGACCCGTTATAGAGCTTGCAGGTATTAAAGATATTTTGACAAAATCTTTGGGTTCTAATAATCCGGCAAATGTGGTTCGCGCTACTATAAAAGCGCTTACAATGCTTAAAAAGCCAAGATAAAGGAATCGTTATGGGTTTAGAAAATTTAAAGCCAGCTTCCGGTTCCGTTCACTCTAAAAAGAGAGTGGGCAGAGGACAGGGAAGCGGTATGGGAAAAACCGCCTCAAGAGGTAACAAGGGACAAAAAGCAAGAAGCGGTTATAAAATAAAAAGAGGTTTTGAAGGAGGTCAGCAACCTATTCAAAGAAGACTTCCTAAAGTTGGATTTACATCCAAAGTTAAGAAACCTTATGTGATAAATATAAACAGATTGCCGAAATTAAAAGAGTTAGATGAGATTACAATTGAGAGCATAAAAAGCATTCACAAAATCTCAAAAAAGGTAACAAAAATAAAATTGATAGGAAGCGGCGCTAAAGAGTTGGCATCTAAAATAAAAGAT
>JALVCR010000212.1 GCA_027009865.1 Campylobacterales bacterium | reverse complement strand
GGTTTTGAAAGTGGAGTGATTCATAGTATATAAATCCAAGTTGCTACCTTGAAATCTAAACATATAAATTGACGAATATTAAAAAATATATTAAAATTAATATGTAACAAGATATACATAAAAAGGATTGTTTATGGGAGCAACAGTAAGAAAAAACTTTATATTTGATAAACAAACTGCTTTGCATCTTGAAGAATTGGCTAAAGAGACAAAACAATCTATGACTGCGCTCATTCAAGAGATGATTGAGGAGCGTTATAAACAGATAAAAGCTAAAAAAAGACTTAAAGCATTTAATCGTATAAAGGGTTCGGCTTCAGGTTTATTTGCTGATAAATCTATTCAATCTATCAAGGCAAATTATGAATTATAAAAGAGTCTTTTTAGATGCAAATATTATTCTTGATCTTTATGATGATAGAAGAATTTTTCATCAAGAAAGTTCAGAAGCTATTTCAATGCTGCTTCAGGAAAGTGAGATAGAACTTTTCACTTCTTGTGATATTATTACAACTTTATATTATCTTCTTTCCAAGAAAGGAAAAGAAAAGGCTTTAGATTCTGTACTTGATATTAATGAATTATGCACTGTTGTTGAATTTGGGAATTTTGAGGTAGAAAAGAGCTGTTATCTTATGAAAAAGAATAAAAATTTTACTGATTTAGAAGATACAATTCAATATGTTATGGCTAAAAAAGTTTCTTGTGATTTGATTTTATCTAATGATAAAAAATTTTTTTCTGACGAGATTTTATTAATGAGTAGTAGAGAGTTTTTAAAAAGAGAACTAAAAAGATAATAAGTCTTTTTATGGGCATTGACTTTACTCCAGCATATGTCCCATTTTCTCTTTTTTAACTTTTAGATATTGTTCATTAAATCTGTTTGGTTTTATGATGATTGGGATTCTTTTTACTATTGCTATATCTTTTAGGCTCTCTATTTTAGAAGGGTTGTTTGTTAAAAGATTGATTCTTTTTATTTTAAAATGGTGTAATATAAACTCTACTATTTCATATGTTCTCTCATCTGCCGCAAATCCGAGCTGATGATTTGCCTCAATCGTATCAAGCCCCTTGTCCTGAAGAGAGTAGGCGTTTACTTTGTTTAAAAGTCCTATATTTCTCCCCTCTTGTCTTAAATATATTACCATTCCTCCATGTTCATTTATATATTTTAAAGCGTATGATAGTTGGTCTCCGCAATCGCATTTTAAACTTCCAAGCGCATCTCCCGTTAAACATTCGCTATGAACCCTTACTGTTACAGGCTCTTTTAAAGGCTCTTTAAAAATAGCCAAATGCTCTTTGCATCCCTCTTTGAAGGCTTGAATTTTAAACTCTCCATACTTTGTAGGAAGTTTTGCAATATTAGAAATTTTTATATTCATCTATTTTATACCTCTTTTATGGTAAAATGTTTACTTTTCAAAAATTTTCGTTAATATTATCAAAAATCAGGATATAAAATGTTTAAGAGATTTAGAAGACTTAGGCTAAATGAAAAGTTAAGAGAGCTTGTAACGGAAACCGTCATTACCAAGAACGATTTTATCTATCCTCTTTTTGTAAGAAGCGGCGAAGGTATTAAGAATGAGATCTCCTCAATGCCCGGCGTTTATCAAATGAGTATTGACGAGATTTTAAAAGAGTGCGAGGAGCTTAAAAGTCTTGGGCTTTATTCGATTATACTTTTTGGCATTCCGGATGTTAAAGATAGCATAGGAAGCGATGCTTTAAGCGAAGAAGGGATAATAGCCAGAACGCTAAGAGCAATAAAAGAGGCTCATCCCGATATGTTTGTGGTAACCGATCTTTGTTTTTGCGAATATACAGACCACGGCCATTGTGGTATTTTGGATATGAAACACAAAACCGTAAATAACGACGCAACTCTTGAGATTTTGGGAAAACAGGCTGTAATTCATGCGAAAGCCGGAAGCGATATGATAGCTCCAAGCGGTATGATGGACGGAATGATAGAAGCTATAAGAGAGGCGTTAGATGATGAAGGATTTGAAAATTTGCCGATAATGAGTTACTCGACCAAATTTGCGAGCGCATATTACGGCCCCTTTAGAGACGTGGCGGAATCTGCTCCAAGTTTTGGGGATAGAAGAAGCTATCAGATGAATCCGGCCAACAGAAGAGAGGCGATTTTGGAATCTTTGGAGGATGAGTTTGAGGGAGCCGATATATTGATGGTAAAACCGGCTCTTGCTTATTTGGATATTATAAGAGATATTAGAGAGAATACAAAACTTCCTTTGGCTGTTTATAACGTAAGCGGCGAATATTCCATGCTGCAGGCAGCAAAAAGGGCGAAAGTTATAGATTATGAGAGAGTGATGATGGAGACTATGATAGGCTTTAAGAGAGCCGGAGCCGATATTATAATAAGCTATCACGCAAAAGAGGTCGCAAAACTGTTAGATAAATGTTAAAGGAACAAGATAAAATGAGACATTTTTTATCGCTTAAAGATTACAGCAAAGAAGAGATTTTAGAAATTATCGATCTTGGACTTAAAATAAAAAAAGAGTTTAAAGAGGGCAAAGCTTATCATTACCTAAAAGGACAGACTCTTGCTATGATTTTTGAAAAATCGAGCACACGAACGAGAGTCAGTTTTGAAGTTGGAATGTATCAGCTTGGAGGGCATGCAATTTTTCTATCTTCAAGCGATTCCCAGCTTGGGCGCGGAGAGCCTATGAAAGATACCGCAAGAGTTGTCAGCAGAATGGTTGATATGGTTATGATTAGAACCTATCTTCAAGAGTCTTTAGAGGAGTTTGCCAAATATTCCAAAGTTCCCGTAATAAACGGGCTTACCGACAGATTCCATCCCGTTCAGCTTTTAGCTGATTATATGACTTTGGTTGAGCATGGAAAAGATAAAGATCTTTGCGTAGCTTATATCGGGGATGGAAACAATATGGCGCACTCTTGGCTTATGTTAGCTTCAAAGCTTGGATTTACCCTAAAAATAGCCACTCCCAAAGGGTATGAGGTTGATAAAAGCGTTTTGCAGGAAGCCTTAAAGTTTGCAAAAGAATCTAATGCTACAATAATTGTAGGTAATGATCCAAAAGAGGCCGTTAAGGGATGCAATGTGGTTACTACCGATACCTGGGCATCTATGGGCCAAGAGGATGAAAAAGCTCAAAGAGAGATAGATTTTCAAGGTTTTATGGTTGATAGCCGCCTTATGCAAAAAGCAAGAGAAGATGCAGTTTTCCTTCACTGTCTTCCAGCTTACAGAGGATATGAAGTTAGCGAAGAGGTTTTGGAATCTAAAAATAGTTTGATATTTGAAGAGGCTGAAAACAGGCTTCACGCTCAAAAAGGTTTAATGGTGTGGCTTGATAAAAAAAGGAGAGAAGATGGGAAATAGCGTTAAAAATCATGAGGCTGTTATGAGCCAGATAGAGCTTTTGTCTCAAACTTTGGGACTTCCTAAAAACAGCGAGAGAACCATCTTGAAAATGAGCAGTGATTCTAAGAATCCAGACGAGAAGACTTTAAAATTAATCAGCGGAAGCTGGGATTCAAAGGGGCCTTGGTTTATATTGGATGAGAATGATAAAATCCATACCGTTTTGCCTGTAGAGACGACTATTAAACTGATAGAATCTCTCAAAAAAGCTCAAGAGGAGAATTTTCATCTAAAACTTGAAAAGAGCATCTGGCAAAATGTCCCGATTGATTTTGAGGATGTATGGGTTGTTGCTATGGATGAGATAAGAAAGATGGTTCAAGAATCAAAAGATAAAAATATTTTAAATATTAATATAGACAAATTGATAAAAAAGATAAAAAAAGAGCATCCAAATCTATTTTTGGATATGCAAAAAATCTTTATGCAGCAACAGCAGATGCTGCAAAACGAATAGTTTAGGATATATAAGAGATGATAGATTTTGAAAAATTTTCTAAATATTCAAAACCGGGTCCAAGATATACAAGCTATCCTACCGCAGTTGAATTTAACGAGAAGTTTGATTTTAACTCTTATGTAAAAGAGCTTGAGAAACAGGATAAAAATAGAGCTCTCTCTTTATATTTTCATCTTCCTTTTTGCAGGAGCGCTTGCTATTTTTGCGGATGTAATGTCGTTTATACCTCAAAAGAGGAGAAAAAAGAGAGATATATAGACTATCTTGAAAAAGAGATAGAGATTTTATCAAAATTTTTAGATACAAAAAGAGAGGTCATTCAGCTACATTTCGGCGGAGGGACTCCCACTTTTTTTAACGAAAAGCAGTTAGAGAGAGTTTTGGATATCATCTATTCCCATTTTAGCAATTTCTCCAAAGAGGCTGAAATCAGCTGCGAAATAGATCCAAGATTTCTAACTAAAGAGCAGATGGCTCTTTTGGCAAAGAGAGGGTTTAACAGAATCAGTTTCGGTGTTCAGGATTTCGATTTCAAAGTCCAAGAGGCCGTTCATAGAATCCAATCTTTTGAGATAACTAAGAATGCTGTGGATTTGGCAAGAGAGTATGGTATGGAGTCTGTAAATATAGATTTGATATACGGCCTTCCCTATCAGTCTTTGGAGAGTTTTAAAAAGACTTTGGATGATGTTTTGAAGCTAAATCCCGACAGGCTTGCTGTTTTTAATTACGCTCATGTGCCATGGATGAAGAAAACTATGAGAAAGATAGATGAAACGACTCTTCCAAAGCCGTCCGTTAAATTGGAGATTTTAAAATATACAATAGATTTTTTCACTTCAAACGGCTATAAAATGATAGGAATGGATCATTTCGCAAAGCCAGATGACGAGCTTTTTAAAGCGATAGAAAAGGGCGAGCTTCATAGAAATTTTCAAGGCTATACTACAAAAGGCGGAGCTGATTTGATAGGTATAGGCTTAACGAGTATCGGAGAGGGAGAGGATTATTACGTTCAAAATCACAAAGAGATGAGAGAGTATGAAGCCGCTTTGGATAGAGGCGAGCTTCCAGTTTATAGAGGAATTAAATTAAATCGGGACGATTTGATAAGAAAAGCCGTTATTATGGAGCTTATGGCAAATTTCAAGCTAAATATCTCAAAGATAGAGAAAGATTTTTCAATAAATTTCAAAGATTATTTCAAAGATGCTCTAAAGGAGCTTGAAGAGTTTGAAAAAGAGGATTTGGTAAGCATAAACGACAAAGAGATTAGAGTAAGCGAAACCGGAACGATGCTTATTAGAAATATAGTTATGCCTTTTGACGCTTATTTAAAGAAGATTCCTGAAAAGAAGAGAGTATTTAGCAAAACAGTATAAATGTTTCGATACTCTCCTCTTTTTTAAATTTTTAAAATTAACTTCTTTACAACTTCTTAAACTTAATTGATTTTAAAGTTAAAATGGTATAATCTGGCTCCATTTAAAAAATTTAGGAGAAAAATATGGGTAAATATATTGAATTAAATAGTTCAAATTTTAACGATACTATTAAAGAGGGCGTATGCGTAGTTGATTTTTGGGCTCCTTGGTGCGGACCTTGCAGAATGATAGCTCCAATTATCGAAGAGCTTGCTGAGGATTATGAGGGAAAAGCTAAAATTTGCAAAGTAAATACCGACGAGGAGCAAGATATCGCTATTGCTTACGGAATCAGATCAATCCCGACTCTTCTTTTCTTCAAAGACGGCGAGCTTAAAGATCAGATGATAGGAGCGGCCGGAAAGCAAGTTATAGCGGAGAAGATAGACGCGCTTTTAAACTCTTAATTTCCATGAAACCAAAAAGGGGGAGAAAGCTCTTCTCCCTTAATTATCTCTTTGCTTCATTCTTTGGCGCTTTAATGATAGCGGGCGCTTTTGCTTACTTTAACTACAAATTCTCCGAATATAGATTTATAGATTTCAAAAAATGGATTTTTTATAAAAAAAAGGATATATTTACTCCAAAATATGACAAATATGCGGTTTTGGTTTACAGTTCCAACCAGATAGAGCCTAAAGAGATTTTAAAAAAGATAAAACCAAAATATCATATTTTAGCTGTTGATCTTTATCAAAGACGTAGAGAGAGCGATCAAAATGTAACTTTTATTACAAGCGGAATAAATACTCTTTTAAAATTTGTTCAAAGATTTAATATTTATGAAGTTCCTTGCATATTTTTGATAAAAAGAGAAAAAGAGAGTCTTTATAAACAAAATAGCAGGATAAATACTTTAGAATAAAGGAAAAAAGGATGCTTGATTTAGCTATTATCGGAGGAGGGCCTGCCGGGCTTACAGCTGGACTCTATGCTACAAGAGGCGGATTAAAGAACGTTGTTATGTATGAAAAAGGGATGCCGGGAGGCCAGATTACCCAAAGCAGCGAGGTGGAAAATTATCCGGGGATAGAGAGAGTTGTTACCGGAATGGAGCTTATGGAGCCTTGGCCAAAACAGTGTATGCGCTTTGGTTTAAAGCATGAGATGGCAGAAGTTGAGAGAGTTTTAAAAGAGGATAATCATTTTAAAATAATTTTAAATGATGGCAGAGAAGAGAAGGCTTTAAGCGTTATTGTGTGCACGGGAAGCACTCCTAAGAAGGCCGGTTTTAAAGGGGAAGATGAGTTTTTTGGAAGAGGCGTTAGCACTTGCGCTACGTGTGACGGATTTTTTTACAAAGATAAAGAGGTTGCCGTTTTGGGAGGCGGAGATACGGCTTTGGAGGAGGCTTTGTATCTTGCCAATATCTGTAAAAAGGTCTATTTGATTCATAGAAGAGATAAGTTTAGAGCCGCTCCAAGCACAGTTTTGAGAGTGAAAAATAACGATAAAATAGAGCTTATTTTAAATACTACCGTAAAAGAGGCGTATGGTTCCAATATGGGGCTTGAGGGGCTTATTTTAGTAGATAAGGAAAACAAAGAAAGGGATTTAAAAGTTCCCGGGATTTTTGTTTTTGTCGGAATGGATGTAAACAATAAGGTTTTAAAACAGGAAGATGGAAGTTTTCTTTGCGAAGTAAATCAAAACGGACAGGTTGTAGTGGATCTTAGAATGAGAACAAATATAGATGGCCTCTTTGCGGCCGGAGATATAAGAATAGAGGCTCCAAGACAGGTTGTCTGTGCAGCCGGAGACGGAGCTACGGCAGCTCTTAGCGCTTTATCTTATGTAGAAAGTTTGAAAGGATAGGAATGATTAGGATTGGAATTTACGGATCAACCGGAAGAGTCGGGACTTTGCTTATAAAAAATCTTCAAAACGATCCAGAAGCTAAAATAAGCGTTTTACATGCCATAGAGGAGTTTAAAACGCCTTTGAATTTGGAAGAGGATGTTATTGTAACAAATGATGCGGGCGTTTTATTGGAGCATAGCGATGTTGTTATAGACTTTTCTCTTCCTTTAGGGACAGAGAAGCTTTTGGAGACGGCTTTGGAGGGAGATTATAAAAGCGCTTTTGT
The DNA here is from genome assembly GCA_027009865.1 of Campylobacterales bacterium. Classification (GTDB taxonomy): domain Bacteria; phylum Campylobacterota; class Campylobacteria; order Campylobacterales; family JAADDG01; genus JAADDG01. The sequence continues at coordinate 1,797 of JALVCR010000212.1, read as the reverse complement.
AATAGGAACTACGGGACTTAATGCTCATCAGTTTAATCTTTTAGAGACGCTTTCTCAAAATGTTCCCGTTTTATACGCTACAAATATGTCTATGGGAGTTGCTGTTTTAAATAAGATAGTTTCTCTTGTTTCCAAAACCCTTAGAGATTTTGATATAGAGATAGTAGAGCAGCATCACAGATACAAAAAAGACGCTCCAAGCGGAACGGCGCTTACTTTGGCAAAAAGTGCGGCAGATGCAAGAGGCCTTGATATAGACAAGGTTAGAGTGAGCGGAAGAAACGGCGAGATAGGAGAGAGAAGCAAAGATGAAATAGCGGTAATGGCTTTAAGAGGGGGAGATATAGTTGGAAGACATACAGTCGGATTTTATAATGACGGAGAGTTTTTAGAGTTAAATCATACTGCAACAAGCAGAGAAACTTTTGCAAAAGGAGCCATTAGGGCTGCTAAATGGATTTATGGCAAAGAGGCTAAGTTATATTCTATAAATGACTGTTTGGGATTAAATTAAAAAGGATGCAAAATGTGCGCAGTAGTGGGCGTTTATAATACGCCAAACGCCTCAAAAATCGCTTATTACGCCCTTTTTGCGATGCAGCACAGAGGACAGGAGGCTTCGGGAATTACTTCAAGCGATGGAGAGAAGCTTCATACCATAAAAGCGAGAGGCTTGGTAACGGATGTTTTTAATGAAGACTCTTTTAATATTTTAGTAGGGGATATGGCGGTTGGCCATAACAGATATTCAACAGCCGGAGATGATTCTATTTTGGATGCTCAGCCTATCGTGGCAAAATATAAGCTTGGAGAGATTTCGATTGTTCATAATGGAAATTTAATAAACAAAGAGGAAGTTAGAAATAAGCTGATAGAAGAGGGCGCTATTTTCCAATCCCATATGGATACCGAGAATCTTATACATCTGATAGCAAGAAGTAAAAAAGACAGATTAAAAGATAGAATAATAGAGGCTTTGGAAGTTGTAAAAGGGGCTTACTGCTTTTTGATTCAAAGCAGAAGCAAAATGTTTGCCATAAGAGACAAATACGGCATTAGGCCATTGAGTCTTGGAAGATTGAAAGACGGGGGATTTATAGTAGCGAGTGAAACTTGCGCTTTTGATTTGGTTGGAGCCGAATTTATAAGAGATGTAAGACCCGGAGAGATGCTGATTTTTGAAAAAGATAGAGAGCCTATAAGCATTCAGCTTTTTGAGCCTCAGCCAAGACCGTGCGCTTTTGAGTATATCTATTTTTCAAGACCAGACAGCGTTGTAAACGGCAAAAATGTTTATGAGACAAGAATAAGAATGGGAATTGAGCTTGCAAGCATAAAAGAGGTGGATGCCGATTTGGTAATTCCTGTTCCAGATTCCGGAGTGGCCGCCTCTTTGGGATATGCCAAAAAAAGCGGAATTCCTTTTGAGATGGGAATAGTTAGAAACCATTATGTGGGAAGAACTTTTATAGAGCCGACTCAAAGCATAAGAGATTTAAAAGTTAAATTAAAGCTCTCTCCGATAAAAGATGTGATAAAAGGAAAGAGGCTTGTTGTAATAGACGATTCAATAGTTAGAGGAACCACATCCAAGCAGATAGTAAGGATGCTAAGAGAGGCCGGAGCAAAAGAGATACATATGAGAATAGCCTCACCTCCTATCAAACATCCTTGCAAATATGGAATAGATACTCCAAGTTATGAGGAATTAATAAGCGCAAATTTAAGCGAAGATGAGGTATGCGAATATATAGGCGCCGATTCATTGGCATTTTTGACGATAGACGCTTTGATAAA
>JALVCR010000211.1 GCA_027009865.1 Campylobacterales bacterium | reverse complement strand
AATTCCGCTTGCATGAAACTTTTCATCCAAAATAAGCAGATCTTTTCTTCTTGGCAGAGATTCTATCAAAGCGATATTTGCCAAAAAACCGCTTCCGGCAACAATAGCCCTCTCAAAACCGTTTAAAAAAGAGATATACTCTTCAAACTCTTTATGGATAGGATGATATCCGTTTACCAAAAGAGAGGCTTTGGATGAGTGATAGGGATATTTTAAAACTCTTTTGCAGGCTTTCATAAAAAGAGATCTCTTCTCAGAAAGCCCCAAATAATCATTTGAAGCAAGATCTACAATATTTTTTGGGTAAATTTCTCTTTGTCTGAATCTATTTGATTTTTTTAATAAATCTATCTCTTTTTTATACATCTTTATCTAAAAACGGCAAAAGTTTCTCTATCGTAAGCCCTCTTGCGCAGCTTTCAAGTCCTTTTACGCTTTTTATATATTTTTTGCAAAATCCTTCAACCATACAGGCTCCAGCTTTTCCCTCCCACTCGTTTGAAGAGAGATAGCTCTCTAAATCCTCCATATCAAAAGGAGAAAAAAAATATTCAGTAACGCTTAAATCAAGGAAGGATAGTTTCTTGCTTTTATAGAAAGTGCAGGTTAAAATCGATACCGATTTGCCGCTTTGAGATAATAAAATCTCTTTAGCTTCCTCTCTGTTTTTAGCTTTCCTTAAAATCTTTCCCCCAGATTCCACAACTGTATCTGCGGTAAGAAGAGGAATCTCAAGAGAGAATTTCTCTTCACAAATTTTCATTTTCCCAACCGCCGCATGATAGACAAAATGCTCCGGCTTTTTATATTTTAAACTATCTTCATCAAAATTACAGCTTTTTTGAATAAATTTAACACCACTCTCTTCTAAAATCTTTGCTCTCGTAGGAGATGAAGAAGCCAAAATTATCATCAAAGCCCCCTTAAAATAAGTCCAAAATAGCTTGCCACAACTCCAAGAATAAAAGTTAAAACAAAAAGATAATCCAAAATCAAAATCAAATCATTTTTACAGGCTTGAAAATTTTCATTCTCATAATGCTTCATCGCAGTATATCTTTTTCTAACAGCATATAAAAAAATCAGGGTCATAAAAAGCCAAATCCATTGATTCATATGAACTATTGTAAGATATATCGGATTTCCGTTTTCAAAAACAAACCCTATCTGCATAACTACGGCAGTTATAAAAATAAATACAATAAAAGGAGAGAGCCAAAAAAAGAATCTTTTTAAAATACTCATAACAATTCTTAAATTATCCTTTTTTAAAGGCTCCATTCTGACAAGATGGGAAGTAGTAATCGTCAAAGCCACCATGCCTCCCATCCAAATAGCAGCGGATAAAACATGCAATAAAACGATATATTTGGTATATCGCGTAAAAAAATCCATAAATTCCATCAGGCGCCTTTTAAAGCCTCTTTTACGAAATTCAAAGCCTCTTTTTTAGCCTCATCTATTTTTTCTACGTTCTTGCCTCCGGCTTGAGCAAAATCGCTTCTTCCTCCCCCGCCGCCTCCAACAATTGGAGCTATCTTCTTTATCCAATCTCCAGCTTTCAAATCAGCCCCTTTAACTCCGGCGGCAATAGAGACTTTATCCCCTTTTCTTTGAAAGAGCATAATTGCTATCTTGTCATATCTGTTTTTCTCAGTATCTATTATATTTTTTATATCTCCCGCTTTAACTTCGTCTATTATCACTTTTACGCCGTTTATATCAAAAGAATTTAGCTCTTTTGCGGAGACATTTTGCAAAGCTTTAATCTCCTCTTTTAAAGAAGCTATGCTCTCTTTTAATTTTTTAACCCCCAAAAGAGGATCTTTATGCTTAACTTCTTGTGAAATTTTAGCAACCTCTTTTCTAAATGAGTTTCCATATTCATAAGCGCTAAATCCGCAAACAGCTTCTATTCTTCTAACTCCGGCGCTAACCCCGCTCTCTTTTGTGATATAAAAAGAGCCTATTTGAGAGCTGTTTTTAACGTGAGTTCCTCCGCAAAGCTCAATGCTTGCCTCCCCTACGCTCACCACTCTAACTTCATCTTGATACTTTTCGCCAAAAAGAGCCATCGCCCCTTTTCTTTTTGCCTCGTCTATATTCATAATCTCCACAGTTACCGGAATATCTCTTACGATTATCTCGTTTACGCTTCTTTCTATCTTCTCAATCTCTTCCAAACTCAAAGCCTTAGGATGAGAAAAATCAAATCTTAATCTCTTATCCTCTACCAAGCTTCCAGCCTGCGTTACATGCTCTCCTAAAATTCTTCTTAAAACGGCATGCAAAATATGAGTGGCGGTATGGTGTCTTGCTATCTCATTTCTTTTTAGACTCACTTTTGCTTTTACTTTGTCCCCTGTTTTTATCTCATCCAAAGCTTTTACCAAAGAGAAATTTAAACCGTAAAAC
>JALVCR010000210.1 GCA_027009865.1 Campylobacterales bacterium | reverse complement strand
CTCTTCCAACTCTTCAGCAAAACTTTTAAGTTTTTCTTCAAGCTCTTTTTTCTCGCTCTTTTTATGCTCTTTTATCTTCTCAAGTCTCTCTATCTCCTCATTTGCAAAATCTATCTGCTCTTTTGCAATATCTTCTTCAAGCTGCAGGGCTTTAGCCTCTTTTTCGGTTTTAACGGCTGCGCTCTTTTTTTTGAAATCTTCAAGCTTTTGGGCAAGCTCTTCTAAATGAAACTCATTCTTTTTAATTTTATCGTCAATATCTTTTATCTCTTCATCGATTTTGGAGATCTCTTTTTTCAAAGACTCCTCTTTAAGCTCCAAATCGCTCCACTCTTTTTTTATCTTTTCAATTCTTGGAGTAAAATCATCAATCTCTTTATTGATTTTGGACAGCTCTACCAATTGCTCTAAATTCTTATTCATCTATTTTTATCCTTTATGAGATGTAGGTAAAAGGGTTTTTCGAATTTGTGATTATAACCTTTACGGGCAAATTTTGCAACTCTTTAAATAAAGCCTCCGGGAAAAATCTCTCGCTTTCAAAATGTCCTATATCGATTAAAGATATCTTATTCTCTTTCGCCTCTAAAGCCTGATGATATTTTATATCTCCCGTTAAGAAAGCATCGCTTTTTACACTCCCTATAAGCTCTCCTCCGCTTCCTGTTGTAATTGTAGCAGTCTTTATAAAATCACAAGCTTTTACGACTCTTAAATTCTCTATCTGCAATCTTTTTGCAACTCTTTTGGCAAAACTCTCAAAATCATCATTTACCTCAAAAGTGCAAAAATAATCTTCCAAAGATACAATAAACTCGTATCCCAAAATCTCTTTTACCACATATCTGTTTAAATGCGTTTTATCGAAATTTGTATGCATTGAGATTAGAGAGATATTTTTTTCAACCATTCTTTTAATAATATTTACAGGATATTTTGAATAGTCAAATTTTCTCAATCCTTTAAAGATTAGAGGATGATGAGTTATTAAAAGAGAATTATCCAAAACCTCATCTATCAAAGATGAATCGATATCTATGCTAAGATAGACTCTCTCAACATCAAATTCTATATCTCCTATCAAAAAACCGCTGTTATCCCACTCTTCTTGAAGCTCAAAAGGAGATATTTTATTTAAATGCTCATAAATTTCAGATATTTTCATCGCTTATCTCCTTATATTTCAAAGCGCACCCCTTTGCAAGCTCTCTTATTTTTAAAATATAGTTTTGCCGCTCAGTTACGGAGATAGCCTTTCTTGCATCCAATACATTAAAAATATGAGAAGCCAACATACAGTAATCGTATGCTGGAAGAGGAAGATTTTTATCAAGCGCTCTTTTACACTCGTTTTGCATATCTTCAAAATGTTTAAAAAGCATAGAGACATCGGCCACTTCAAAATTATATTTGCTAAATTCATATTCGCTTTCTAAATGAACATCTCTATAAGTTGTTTTTTTTCCGTTTTTATCGTTCCAGACAATATCAAAGACGCTATCAACTTCCTGAAGATACATAGCAAGCCTCTCGGTTCCGTAAGTTATCTCAACAGAAACCGGATAGCACTCTATCCCTCCAACTTGCTGAAAATAGGTAAACTGAGTAACCTCCATCCCGTCAAGCCATACTTCCCATCCAAGCCCCCAAGCTCCCAAAGTGGGAGACTCCCAGTTATCCTCTACAAACCTTATATCGTGCTCTTTTAAATTAAGTCCCAAAAACTCCAAACTTTTTAAATAAAGCTCTTGAATATTATCAGGAGAGGGCTTTATTAAAACCTGAAACTGATAATAACTTCCAAGACGGTTTGGATTCTCTCCGTATCTTCCGTCTGTAGGACGTCTTGAAGGAGCCACATAAGCCGTAGCCCAAGGTTTTGAATCTATACTTTTTAGAAAAGTTGCCGGATGAAAAGTGCCCGCTCCCGCAGGAATATCATAGGGCTGAACTATCACACATCCCTCTTTTGCCCAATACTCTTGAAGTTTTAATAGAAGTTCGCTAAAGGTAAGCATTATATTTCCCTTTTCATAAAATCGATACCAAATCTTATACTAAACAGTTCTGTAAAATATTCACAATTTTCAGTAAAAATCTCATTAACAAATTGCGGTTTTAAATCTTCTAAACCAAATTCAATATCTCTAATAGAGTTAACAGCAAAATTATCTATTACTTCATCTTCAAAAGAATTATAGTTTTTATCATAAATTATAAAATAATATTTTTTATAATCCTTATATAAACAGCTTTGTAAACAGCAAAGCTCATAAAAAATAATTAAACCGGCAAATAGTTTCTTTTTTAACTCAATTTTCATCTGTAAATTTTTTAAGTTCTTCTCTTGACTTGATTTTATTTCTATAAACCATATCTCTTTTTTATCTTCATCAATATAAAAACAATCTGGAGTT
>JALVCR010000209.1 GCA_027009865.1 Campylobacterales bacterium | reverse complement strand
AAAAAAGTGCACCAAACCCCGAAGGGGCGCTTTAGCGTTTGCACTTTTTAATAAAATTTTTATGCGTTTGCAACGCAAAAAATTGTAACTCGTTTGAGTGAAATTTAGAATCTTTCCTTAAAAGTATTTAAGGTCAGTTAATCTCTCCTTTTTTGCTCAAAATAGTAAATTAGAAGGCTCTTATTTACAGATAGGTAAGGGATAATTTTGTTATTTTCATTCCCTTTTATTTGATTAAAAGAGTTTATATCTAAAATAGATCCTTTATAATTTATCAAAGGATTGGATTTTTTATTGTAGAAAAGATTATTTACAAAAATATTGTCTATAATTTTATCTTTATTCTTTTTGCTTATCTCTATAAAGATATTTTTCTCTTTTGTATTGAAAGGCGAGAGAGAGCAGTTTGAAAAGGTATTTGCTATAAATTTGTTTCCTCTCTTCTCTCCGTCTCTTCCATTGTCGTAAATCGATATTGCGCATTGATCGCAGTTATAAATCGAATTATCCTTTATTAGATTGTTAATTGCCGCATTCTCTCCATAAGCTTGGATTTGAATTGCTATTCCAGAGCCGTATCCTTGATCTTTTTTTATTTTTGAATTTTTTACATTCATTATTATATTTTTAGAAAAGATATTTTCTATCCCGTTTAATTGGTTTGGAGCTGAAATGTCGCTTATTAAATTTTCTACAATTTTATTATGGGTGCAATTTTTGTTATCAACGATTATTCCGTGCATATAAGGAGTGTTTTTACCGCTTATTTTATTTAAAGAAATAGTGTTTTTTGATACGAAATGTTTTATAGTTGGCGCATACAAAGTTACTCCGCTGTGTCCCCAGTTATAGATATCGCATTTTGTAACTGTTGAGTTGTTTACATCTCCTATTAAAAAAACTCCATCTTGCGAACCTCTTGAGGAATAGAATCTATAATCAAACGGGAAATTGGAATCTATTTTGCATTTTTCTATTTTTATATCGGAAGATGGATTTTCGTTGCTTGTTAAATAGGCTCCTATGAATGAATAGTTTCCTAAAGTGAGATTGGAAGCTTTTATATTTTTTGAGCCTTTTATCAAAAGGGCATATTTTCCGCCTTTTAAATCTAAATTGAATATTTCTATATTTTTTGAGTTAATAATTGAAAAAGCACTTAGATTGTTATTGTTTATATATAAATTTTCAACCGCCTTTTTTAAATCTATAGAGGGAGATAGTGAAAATAGATATAGATATCCGCTCTTTTTTTCAAAATACCATCTTATTTTATTTTTGCAGTTTTCACATTTTAACTCTTCAAAAAAGAGAGCTCTTAATATCTCTTTGCTGTCATTAAAAATTCTCATGGCATTTGGATCATAATAGCCGTATTTTGGAAGAGGAAGTTTAAATCTTGCTATTTGAGATACGAAATATCTAACTTCATCGAAATTTTTCGCAATTTGCTCTCTTGTTTTGGTAGATAAAATTCTGGTTAGATTTTTAAAATCATTTAGAAGATTTCTCCAGCTTTCATCTTTCCACTCCTCAATTTGAGGGTTATAAAGTATCTCTAAGCTCTTTTCATCTATTATTATCTTAGTGCGTGCGTCTATTATAGGAGGCGGTTTTAGGGGATTGCCAAAAGAAGAGAAGAGGAGATTTTCTTTATTTTTAATCTCTATCGATGTTTTGAAATAGTCTCCTCTTTTGAAAAAGAACTTATCCCCTTTTTTAGAATTTTTTATAATTTCATTTAAGGGTTTAGGAAGAGGGATACCGTCGGTTATTATCGATATTTTTCCATTCTCTTTTGAGATGTAATAATTTTTAGAAAAAGCAAAACCGATAAGGAGAAATAGAACTAATAATGCCCTCATAGCTTATCCTTTTTAATATTTTCTAATAATTATAACTTTAAAGAGTTAAAAAAAGACATAATAAGTAAAAATAATCTTTATAATAAGGCAGAAAAAATGAAAAGATTTTTAGGTAAGAAAAAAATTTTAAGAATCTATATTGACAATAACGATAAATATAGGGGCGAGGCTTTATGGGAAGCTATTTTGAAAAGATCAAAAGAGCTTTCAATGTCCGGGGCTACAGTTTATAAAGCGGTGGCTGGAATGGGGGCTCATACTCAAATTAGAAGTTTTAATGTATGGAGCCTCTCTCAAGAGCTTCCGATTATTATAGAGATGATAGACGATGAAGAGAAGATTAAAAATTTTCTTGAAAAAGTTGATGATATGATAGAGGAGGGGCTTGTAACTCTTTGCGATGTGGAGGTTATATCTTATAAGCATGAGGGGAATAATAGATGAACTCTTTGATTATTTTTATCGGTATAGGGGGATTTTTTGGAGCTATTTTTAGATTTTTGATATCTACATTTGTTCAAAAGATATCTTTTTCATTTTTCCCTGTAGGAACATTAAGCGTTAATATCTTGGGAAGTTTTATTATAGGTTTTTTGGCTTTATATTTTGAACAGATAGTATCCCCAAATTATAAAGCTCTTTTTATTACCGGTTTTTTGGGAGCTTTGACTACATTTTCAACTTTTAGCCTTGAGACTGTTTCTATGCTGCAGTCAAGCGAATATATGAAAGCTATTTTAAATATATCTTTAAACGTAATTTTTTGCTTAATTGCTACAATTGGAGGAATGATTTTATTTAAATTCATATACAGGTAGAGAGTTTAGGCGCTAAGGGCGCTTTCTTTTTTTTTACTCTCTATCGTTTCTACTAATTTATCTACCAAGTTTTCGTAGGCATGGTTTTCTATTACATATTTTTTACCTCTCTCTCCCATCTCTTTTCTCTCTTCTTCGGTCATATCGTGAAGTTTCATTATTCCATCGGCTATCGCTTTTGGATTCTCAGCTTCCACGCTTATTCCGCATCCAGCTTCTTCTACCGGCTTGTTTCCTGAATTAATTGCATATAAAATCGGTTTTGCGGCCATCATATAATCAAAGAGTTTATTTGGAGATACTCCAAATCTAAATAGAGGCTGATTTATAAGTCCTATATAGCATACGTCAAGCATCTCAAGAAGAGAGGATACTTGACTTTTTAGTATTTGATCGATGAAAGTAACGTTTTCTAATTCATACTCTTTTGCCATATTTTTTAGATACTCTTTATCTTTTCCGTTTCCGACTATTACAAAATGGGTGTCCTTATATCCTCTGTCTTTTACCATTTTAGCGGCGTCTATTAGATGTCTTAGAGCGTTTGCGTGTCCTACGGTTCCGGCATATCCTATCAGAAATTTATCCATTGGAATTTTGCTTTTTATCTCCTCTGGCAGATCTACTCTCTCTTTATAATCTTCTAAAGCTATTCCGTTTGGAAGATATAGAAATTTATCCTCTCTCATTCCCTGACTTATCATATGCGCTTTTGCATTTGGAAGCACCGAAATAACTTTGTCGGCATGTTTATATCCATATCTCTCAAGCCAATCCATAAGTCTCATAAACGGATGAGAAGGGGAGTATCCTCCAAGCTCTATTAGCGACAGAGGCCAAATATCTCTTACCTCAAAAAAAAGTTTGGAGTTAAATTTTTTCGCTAACTGATGGGCTGAATAGATATGAAACAAAGAGGCCGAAGAGTCTATGATTAAATCAGGTTTATCCATCTTCTCAACAGGCAGTTTTAATATTTTTGCTCCAAATTTAAACCATTTATAGACTCTTTTTTTATCGTGAGCATTTTTGTATTTTGGAACATCAACCCATACATAAGTTATTCCATCTATTTCTTCAAATGTAAAATCTCCCGTTACTTTTGGAAAGATTTTCAGATTGTGGTGATATGCACCTGAAATTACATAAGCTTTATATCCTCTTTTTACAAGCTCTCTTGCATAGTAGTAACTTCTAAATACCATTCCGTGATATTTAGATCCTGCATATTCATTAATTATCCATACCGTTTTCATTGTTCACCTCTTAATTCTTTTACTATAATTTTTGAAGCTTTGCCGCCGCCGTATAAATCTTTGGAAAAGTCTAAATTTATATCTTTCATCTCTTGGTAAGCTTTTAATATCTTTTCTCTGTTTGCACCTACTATTTTATTAAATCCGTTTTCCACAAGCTCAACCCACTCCGTTTCGTCTCTTAGTGTTATGCAAGGTTTTTTAAAAAAGAAAGCCTCTTTTTGAAGCCCTCCGCTGTCAGTCATAACCATTTTAGAGTTTTTCAAAAGCCATACCATTTGAAGGTATCCCACCGGTTCTATAATATTTATATTGCTTGTATTTATATTTAAGTTTTTTAATATTTTTTTTGTTCGTGGATGCAGGGGCAAAACGACGGGAGTTTCTTTTGCTATTTCGTTTAAAGTTTTGAAAATTTCAGTAATTCTGTTTTCATTATCAGTATTTTCGGCTCTGTGGATAGTGCTTAAGATGAAATTTTCTAAATTAACATTTTTTGGTTTTTTTGCCAAATTTTCATAAAACAAAGCGGCATCTTGCATCACATCTCCGCTTTTTACTATTTTTGCAAAACTAAAATTTTCAAATCCTTCGTTTTTTAGGTTTTCTACCGCTTTTTGAGTCGGACAAAATAATAGATTGCTTATTCTATCGGTTAGAATTCTGTTTATCTCTTCGGGCATTCTCATATTAAACGACCTAAGCCCGGCTTCAACGTGTGCTGTTTTTATATGAAGTTTGGAGGCCGCTAAAGCTCCGGCTATTGTCGAATTTGTATCTCCATAGACCAAAACCCAATCGGGTTTTTCTTTTATTAAAACTTCCTCTATCTTTTCAAGCATCTGTCCTGTCATAGCTCCATGATTTAATCCATGAATATCAAGATTGTAATCGGGTTTTGGAATATGGAGCTCTTTAAAGAATATATCGCTCATATTTGCATCAAAATGTTGCCCCGTATGCACTATGATCTCTTTTATCTGGGGATATTTTTCTATCTCTCTGCTTACGGCTGCGGCTTTTATAAATTGAGGTCTGGCTCCTATTACGGTAACTATTTTCATTTCTCAAGTTCCTTTATTGCATCTTTATATGAGATGAACTCTATCTTGTTGCTTTTTAGATAATCTATAACGAAAAAATACCACTCTTTCCATGTAGAAAAACTGTCATTAAAGTATCTATCATGAAAAAGAATAGTGATATATTTTAAATTTTTGCTCTCTATCTTGTCTATTTTTCTTTTTGTTAAATCTTTTATTTTATCTATTTTCAGATACTGCCAAGGTTTGCCTTGGAAAATTTCATATCCGTCCATAATATGAAGTGGAAATTCCCACATATCTCCTATTTTGTAAGGATCTTTAATTGTATATTCTGTGCTGTCAAAGAGATATCCGCATTTTGAAAGATTTTTTAGAGTGTTTTCATCATTTCTTAAATAGTGCATTCTGATTCCAAATTGATCTAAATTTGAAATTTCTTTAAAGGTATTAAACTCCTTTTTCATCTCTTCCAAATTATTAAAAGCTATCCCGTGAACTCCGGCATCAAATCCAAGATCGGTTACTCTTTTTATCCATTTTTTGGCATTATTTAGAGAATATACTAATCCAACCCCGTTATTTACTCCAAAAAAAAATGTAGATGGGATATTCTCTTTTTTATTAAACTCTATAAGCTCTTCTATATTTTGCCATTTATTTTTTGCCAAGTCTTTATATCTTAAAACATAATCTCTAAAAGGTATGGTTTTGCTTAAGACTTCTATTGTGCTTTTAATTAAAAATTTAGGAACGATTAAATCTTTATGCTCCCATACTGTGATATGGTCCACATCGTGAGAGAGGATAGCTTTCATATCCTCTCCTTAATGAACAAACATTGTTTTTAGAGTCTCTTTTACATCATGTATATTTTTTTTCTCTATTCTTTTGCAAAATGGATGATACTCTCCTTTTAATCCCACAGGCTCTAAATTTCTTATTGTAGAGACTATCTCTATTGCGTTTCTTGCTTCGCTTAATCTAAAACCGTTTCCTTTTAAAATCTCTTCATAGCTTCTTGTATGAAGATCGGTAAATCCGCCGCTAAACTCTATCTCTTCGCCGTTTACGGTAATGCTTCTGTATGTTCTTTGCCCTTTTTGTTTTATCTCATCGGGAATATAATCGTAAATTACGCTTAGAAACCATCTGACGTTTGCGTGTTTTAATTTTAGATATCCGGCATTTGCAAAAGGAGTTTTGATATGAACTATATTCTCCTCAACTTCTCCAAAAATCCAAGATAGCATATCGTAAAAGTGAACTCCTATATTTGTAGCTATTCCTCCAGATTTGCTCTCATCGCCTTTCCAACTGATAAAATACCATTTCCCTCTGCTTGTAAGATATGTAAGGTCTATATCGTAAACTCTGTTTGGATTTTCTTTTAACTCTTTTTGAACCTTCTCTTTTAGAGCTATAATGGAAGGATGGAGTCTTAACTGAAGAATATTGTATATGTTTTTACCGCTTTCTTTCTCTATCTCTTCTAAAGCGTCTATATTCCAAGGATTTAAAACTATCGGTTTTTCACATATAGCATCAGCTTGATTTCTTAGGGCAAATCTTATGTGAGCGTCATGCAGATAGTTTGGAGAGCAGATAGAGACATAATCTACTTTTGTTCCCTTTCTTCTTAATTTGTCTATGTGTCTGTCAAATCTTTCAAACTCTATAAAAAAATCGGCATCCGGGAAATAGCTGTCTATTATTCCCACACTGTCGCATCTATCCATAGCCGCTACCAAGTTGTTACCCGTATCTTTTATTGCTTTCATATGTCTTGGGGCAATATATCCGGCCGCTCCTATCAGGGCAAAATTTTTCATAAATACTCCTTTTAATAATTGAAATAAAAAATTTATATGATATTTGTTAATTTTTTCTCACCTTAATATCGCAATTATATAATAATTTTTTAGTTAAATTTCTTTTGAGAGAATAAAATATTTCTAAAAATTATAAAAAAAACATTAAATTATATTTAAAATTAATTATTTAAAGATAATTTTGTTACAAAAAGTTAATATTAGGTTTCTTTTTGTAACATTTTATTATACTATGAAAATATTTCATAAGAGCTTTTAAAGGAGTAAGAAGTTAAAAAAGCTTTTGCTTTATTTAGTTTGTTTATATCTTTTTTTATTTTTTCTCTTTTTTCTTTTAACATTAAAATAGCTTGAGAAATAAGGGCGAAAGCTTCTTTCATCTCGTCTATATTTTCAAAAGCAGGTATTGTCTCTATCAGCTCTTTTAACTTTTTTTCATTTTCTTCTATAAGAGCTATCTTAAAACTTTTAAGCCACTGCACCTGTTTTAGTCTCCTCTCTCCAAGTTTCAAGTAATACCTTAACTACATTTATAACCGTATCTATCTCTTTTGTAGAGTTGTTTATGTTTGCTAAAGAGAGAAGTTTTATTTGATGTGTGTAAAGCCCGCTTAAATAGTGGGCCATATCTCCTCCCTTTTCAAAATCTAAATCATTTATAAGTTCTATGAAAATATTTACAGTTTTATTTATATATTTTGATTTATCTTCCATATTTTCATTCTCTATCGCCCTTTTTGCCAAAGCGGCAAATTTCAATATCCCTTCATATAGCATCTCTATAAGCTTTTCGGGAGAAGTTACACTAAGATGATTTTGATTATAAGCGTCAAAAGCAAATTTGGCTTTATTCATATTTTTTTATCCTTTCTGTAATTATTTTTTTGCATAAATTTGTGCATCTATTTGCATTTGAAGTGATTGAAATTGCTGATTCATCTGATTTATTAAAGAGTCGTAAGCTGCGAATTTATTAGCCATAATTTCATATCTTTCATTTAATCGTTTTAGGCTCTGTTCTCTCTCTTCTTGAAGTTTTTTTGTATCGTTATCTATACTTTTTTCAAACATCTTTAAAGAAGAGTGCTCTCCTTCTATCATATTTTTTAAAGTATTGTTAATTTTTGTAAAAAAACCGTCTTCTTTATCCTCTTTTCCTTCTATAATTCCAGTATTTATTCCAAGTCTTGAAAGTTTACTGCTGTCTCCCTCAATTATTATATTTCCTCCGCTCTTTTTAATAATCTCAAAGCGTTTGGTTTCATCATTATAAGAAGCTTTAATACCTTCTATATCAGCATCATTTATAGCTTGCGCTAAATTTTCTAAATTTACTTCTCCTTTTTGCAAAACTATCTCTTTTCCATTTATTACAAGATCTCTTCCTGTAAGTTCCAAATCGCTTGTATCTTCAGATTTATCTTTAACGGATAGTGTAGTTGGATATTTTTTTACTTTTCCTGCAAAAAACTCTTGAACTTTTGATGGATCTTCGGTCATTTTTTCATCAAATTTTGATTTATCAAATTCCAGCATACCGTTTTCGTTAAGCTTTAAACCAAAATCGGTCATAGTTTTTCCATCTATCATTGATAGGAGAGCTCTGTTTATTTGAGATTTTACGGAAATTATCGTATTGTTTCCTTGAAAAGTTCCAGCCTGTTTTGTTTTATCATCATATTTTATAGTTTCATTTAAATTATTAATAAGTTCATTATAACTTTTTACAAAATCTTTTATAGTATCTGAAATTTTATCTTTATCTTGCTCTATTTTAACTACACTCTCACCCGTTTTTTCTAAATTTATGGTAAGCCCGTAGATTAAATCTTTAACTTCATTAGAAGATCTTTGTATCTCGATTCCATTATAAGTAAAAACCGCATCTTGGGCTCCATCCCCTATTTGGGTAAAATTTAGATTATCGGCTATATCGGAATCTCCTATTTCTATTTTGTTTTTAGCTCCAGTTTCAGCTGATTTTAAAATTATTTTATAAGGATTGTCTCCGCCTGTATTTAGAATGCTTGCTTTTATTTTTCCGTCAGTCTCTTCGTTTATTTTATCCACCAAGTCAGACAGTGTCATAGATTGAGTTATATCTATTTTATATTCATTCGAATCTATTGTTAAAGTTAAAGTATCGTCTTCATCACTTATTGATGCATTTTGTGAATCAAAACCTTTTGATTCGTAAATATCTCTGGAAGCTAAATTTTTTACATCTATTCTTATATCCTGAACTGCTACACCAGCTGATGCTATGGCGGAAACTGAATCTCCTTTTACATTTGTGTCTCTGTGAAGATATAAAGTTTCATCTGCAAGTGAACTTGAAGCACTTTTTAATTTAGCTACAAGAGTAGTAATTACGGATAAATCTTTTTTTTCTGTTTTTAATTTTTCCAATTTATTATCTATCGGCGTAATTACAGCTGCTTTATCAGCTTCTTTTAATTTATCTATTACATCATAACTTAGAGCTCCTTGACTTCCAAGTCCAAGAGAACTTAGTGCTCCCGCCATTTTTATTCCTTTTTTTTGAGCCGATATCCATTTTTATTATCGGCTATTTATTTAATTAATTTAATTTATTGGATAACAAATTGCTTTTGTTAAGTATATCGACAAAGCTAAAAAAATTTTTACTTTTGTATTTGCTAAATGTTTACTTATTCAATTTATAATTTTTATTAAAAAATTTTAGAAGGATTTTTTATGAAAAAGTTTTTGAAAATTTTTACACTCTCTTTTTTTATATTCTCTTTTTCTGCTTTCGGGGATAATGTGGAAGGATTTATAGAGAGGCTTTATCAAAATATTTTTGAAAGAGAGGCTGATAGCAGCGGTTTGAATTATTGGGAAAATGAGATAAAAAAAACAAGCGCTCTTAGCGTTGCAAGAAGATTTTATAAAAGCGGGGAGTTTAAGAGTTTAAATTTAAGCAACAAAGAGTTTTTAAAAAGAAGCTATAGAACTTTTTTTGACAGAGAGCCCGATAAAGAGGGAGAGGAGTATTGGTTAAAAGAGATGGAAGATGGCATGTTGAAAATGCAGGTTTTTTACGGATTTGCCTTTTCTTTGGAATTTAAAAGTGTTTGTGAAAAGTATGGCGTTTTACAGGCAGATTCTGATGATAGGTTGAAAGCTTTTGTAGAGAGATTTTATAACTATATTTTCAAAAGAGATGCGGGAGATAGTGAAATTAATTATTGGTTTGAAGCTTTGAAAAACGAAGAGAAGAGTCCAAAAGATGTAGTTAGATTCTTCTTTTTCTCAAAGGAATTTAAATCTCAAAACGTAGATAATAGGGAGTTTGTAAAGAGAGTTTATAGAACCATTATGGGAAGAGAACCGGATAAAACGGGAGAGAATTTTTGGATAGATGAGCTTAAAAAGGGGAAAAGCAGGGAGTATGTATTGGATTCTTTTTTACAAAGCGAAGAGTTTGAGAGATTAAAAGATGAATTTATGCCTAAAATTTCGAAAAATGCGATATTTGTATCCCCAAGCGGTTTGGATTCAAATGACGGAAGCGAAGATAGACCCTTTAAAACTATTCAAAAAGCCGTAAATGTGGCAAAACCCGGAGATACAATATATTTAAGAGGAGGAACTTATGTGGGAAGAGTGTATATTCATAAATCGGGAGAGAGCGGAAAATACATAACCATTAGAAACTATCCGGGGGAAGTTCCTATAATAACAAGAGATGATAAGGATTTTTATAAACAGACAATTTTGGTAGAGGGCGCTTCTTATATAAAAATTATGGGACTTAAAATAGATAAAACCACTTCAAACGCTCTTAGAGTGCAAGGTCCGGGAGAGTATATAGAGTTTGTAAATAACGAAGTTAGCTATCAAAATGAAAAGATCCCAGAAAGCGAAAGAGTTGGGAAAGCTGTGATTTTTGCAGGATATAAGGATAAGCCTTTAAGACATATTTTAATAAAGGGAAACAAAATTCATCATAACCATACCGGAAGAGTCGGTTATTCAAGCGAAGCTTTGACGATATCTGGAATAGTGGAGTATTTTGAGATAAAAAACAATAAGGTTTACGATAACGATTTTATAGGAATAGATATTATAGGCAAAACAGGGGGCAGATATCACTATTTTGGAAATCCAAGATACGGGATAATTTCAAATAATGAAATTTATAGCAACGGAAAAAAGAATAAATATTCAAGCGCTTTATATTTTGACGGCGGAGAGGATATTTTAGTAGAGAAAAATTATATTCATAACAATTTTGGTCCTGGAATAGCTGTAAATCAAGAAGATAAAGACTCTTTTATAACTCATATCGTTTTTAGAAATAATGTCTCTTTTGAAAATTACTATAACTCTTTTGGAAGCTCTACGTATGGCGGAGTGGTTAAAGACTCCATATTTGTCCATAATACTCTATACGGAACTCAAGTTTATGATCCATCAAAAGTGAAAGCCGAAAATCTTTTCTATCTTGGAAAAGGGGAAAATAATGTAATTAAAAACAATATTTTTTATAAAAATAACGGATATTATATAATGCTGGAAGTTGTGGGAAGAGATAATAATACAAAATGGCAGATAGACTATAACGGATTTTTCCCTCTTGTCTCTTTGCAAAATCAAGTTATTATCAACAATACGATTTATAAATCTCTTGAGGATTTAAAAAATAGATCTCCTCACTCAATTTCGGTAAATGATCCGCTTTTAAATAGCGATTTTACGTTAAAACCAAACAGCGTGTGTATAGATAGCGGAGGTTTTTTGACATTTGTAAAAAAAAGCGGAAGTTCTAATAGAGTGGAAGTTGAAGACGCAAGATATTTTACGGCAAGATGGAAAATGCAAAAAGGAGAGAGGGTAAAAATAGGAGACGATATAGCAATTATTAGAGATGTGGATTACGATAGCAATGTAATTGTTCTGGATAGAAATATAGATTTTATTAAAGGAGAAGGAGTTAGCTATGAATATAGCGGAAATAAACCCGATATTGGAGCCTATGAGTTTAATCAATAAAAATAAAAAATAATTTTGATAAAATTTGCTTTAAAAAAAGCGGATAAATGAAATGAAAGTGATTTTGTATATTCATATTTTAGCGGCGACCGCTTGGATAGGCGGTTCGCTTTTGCTGTTTGCCTTGGGAATTTTATTAAGAGATAAGAATGCCCAAAAAAGCGTCTATTTCTATTTAGGGCCGATTTACGGCTATTTTGAGACTTTTTGGCTTGTGGTTTTATGGATTAGCGGTCTTATTATGTTTATACATTTTGATTTTATATCGGTTTTTACAGAGGCTAAAGGGAGTGAATTGTATGTTTTGATGAGAAATAAACTCATCTTAATAATATTGATTACCATCTTAACAGCCCTTCATATGTATATAGCTTTTAAAACCCACAATCAAGAGAGAAATAAAATAGAGCAGATTCTATCTCGCGGAAGTTCAATGCTCATTTTTATATTCAATCTTTTTATTCTTTGGTTCGCTATCGGTATTAGAGATATTTTATAAAAATAATTTAAGGGTTTCCGATATTACTTTAGTATTCAAAAGTAAAAAGGAAACTCTTATGAAAAAAATCTTTAAGCTTTTTTTAATAATATTTTCCGTTTCTCTTTTTGCTTTGGATTTTCATGAAAATAGAATAACTTCTTTTTTGACTCTTTTATATAAAGATATTTTAGGAAGAGAAGCGGATAATGAGGGAATCTATTTTTGGCAAAACGCTTTATATGAGCAAAATCAAACCGCTTTAAAGGTTGCAAGATACTTTTTTACAAGTAAAGAGTTAAAAGAGCAGAATTTAAGCAATAGGGAATATATAAAAAGAGTTTATGAGACTCTTCTTCAAAGAGAGCCTGATAGGGAAGGTTTTTCTTATTGGCTTGATATGCTTGAGAATAAAAAAATTCCAAGACTTCAGCTTTTTTACCGCTTTGTCTTTTCTAAAGAATTTGAAAAGCTTACTCTCTCTCATGAAATTTTGCCCTTTGATAAAAAAGATTTAATGATAGCTTTTTTGGAGAGATTTTATAATCTTATTTTGATGAGAGATTCGGATTTATTTGGTCTTAATTATTGGTATGAGATGTTAAAGAGCAAAAAGAAGACTCCTAAAAGTATAGCTAAAGACTTCTTCTATTCCAAAGAGTTTTTAAATAGAAAATTAAGCGATGATGAGTTTGTAAAGATTGCTTATAGAACTCTTTTAAACAGAGAGCCTGAAGATGAAGGATACTATTTTTGGCTTGATAAGTTAAAAAATGGATATTCAAGAGATAGATTGCTTGATGATTTTTTGGATTCAAAAGAGTTTAGGGATATATTAAATCGCTTTTTAAAAAGAGATATTCCGATTTTTGAAGATGTTTATCCTCCCATATTTAATACTCCTGAGAATCTTAGAGTAGATGATAACCAGACTAAAGTTTTAAAATTAAAAGCTTTTGATAGAAGTTCCCCTATCAAGTATAATTTAAGCGGAGAAGATAGCCGTTTTTTTGAAATAGAAAATGGATATTTAATAGAAAGAGAACCTCTCTTTTTTAGAAATCCAAAAGATAAAAATAGAGACAATGTTTACGAGATAGAGATAGAGGCTTTTGATTCTAAAGGAAACAGTGTAAAGAGAGAAATTTTTATAAAAGTGTGTCCTAAATTTGTAAATAAAATAGCCTGCAAAATAGGTCTTTATGAAATTGCTTCAAAAAAATTTAGCGGTTATGTAAATGGAGTTTTGAAATTTAAAGACAAAATATTTGCGATAGATAAATATGGCAAATTATTTGAATTTAAAGAGGAGAAGAGGGGAAACATCTTAAACGAAAAAGTCATAAAGATAGATGATTTGTTAATGGATATCGATATTTTCAAAAATTATCTGTTGGTTTTGGGAGGGAGAGAGGGAGTCTTTTTATTTGATTTAAATTCATCTTCTAATCAGTTTAGAAATATTATAAATATAGACGGAGGAGAGAAATTTTATTTGAACAAAAACAGTCTGTTTATTATAGAGGCCGATGGAAATATTGAAATATATGATATAAAAAATCCTCTATCTCCCAAATTTGTCAATTCATTGACTTTTTTGGATAATGTCTCTTCAATTTTTGTAAAAGATAATATGGCTTTTGTTTGCGCAAATGAAAACGGGGTTTATATTTTTGATATATCTGATTTGGAAAATATAAAAAGAATAGGACTGATAAAAAACAGAGCCACTATTAAAGATATTGTAGTAGATGGAAATTTTGCCTATCTTGCCGCTTTTGACGAGGGAGTTTATATTTTTGATATATCCGATTTAAAAAATCCAAAAGAGATAAAGCATATTAAATTAGATTCTAAATCTATTAAAATCTTAAAAAGTAGAGATTATCTGTTTATAGCAGATCTCTATGCCGGACTTAAAATAATAGATGTTTTAGAGCCTAAAAAAGCTAAAATGGCTGGATATATCGCTTCTAAAAAAGCCCAGGATTTATGGCTTGATAAAAATTATTTATATATTGCCGATGGCAAGGGAGGTATTAAGGAAATTGATATCTCTAATCCAATAACTAAAGATATTTTATCAAGAGTTACATTTAGAAACGGAGCTTATAAAGTTTTGGTAGATGGGGATAGAGCCTTTGTAGCAGATTTTAATAAAAATATTAATTTGATAAATATATCTAATAAAGAAAATCCTATTCTTTTGAAAAATTTAAATTTAAGATTGAAAAAATTATTAAAACTAACAGATAAAAATTATGTAAATGATATAAGAGTGTCTAAAAAATATCTTTTTATTACAAAAGGATTTGAGGGGGTTGATATTTTTGATAAAAATAATTTTTCTTTAGTTTCTTCTTTAAACATAAAAGAGTATATCCAAGCTATTGAAGTAAATAACAATATTTTATATTTGGGAGCTGGAAAAAAAATTTTAGGATATGATATTTCAGATATTGAAAATCCTAAAAAAATTTTTGATTACTTGAATAATTTTAAAATATCTTCTATTAAAAAATATTTGGATAATTTGATAATTTTTAGTGAAGATGGAGATATTAAAATCTTTAATTTTTATAAAAAAGGATTGAAACTAATTTCTTCGAAAAATATTAAGAACAATATTTTTGATATAGAGGTTAAAGGAGGGTATCTATTTGTAGCAGAGGGAAAAGAGGGATTGGAAATATTTGATTTGAAATCCCTTAAAATAATTTCAAAAATATCTTTTTTCGATGGTTATACTTCTGATTTAAAGATATATGGAGATTATCTTATTGTTTGTGATTTGTATAATGGTATTAAAATTTTTAATATTTCAAATGTATCTAAATATAAATTTATAGCTAAAAGTGATATGTACGGAATACTCTCTGTAGATTTTGATGGGAAGTTTTTATATACGGCAGATTTTAATTATGGATTTAGTATTCTGGATTTTAATTTTGTGGAAAATAAAATTTCTTTAATAAGAAAAGAATATAATTAATGAATTGATTTTTAATTACAGTTTTTATATTTAAATAGTTTAAAATTAATTAAAACAATTATTTAAGCTTAAATTCCCATTTTAATACATAGTTTAAATAATTTATCTTTTTAACAAAAATATTTGGTTTATTTTATTTTACTTTAAAATAATACTTTAAATTATTATAAGAAAAAAATTAAATTATTAAGCTTTTTTGATTAAAAATATTTATAATCTTTTTTTTGGTTTTTTAATAGAATTTTTGTTTTTTTTAAGCTATAATAGGACTGAGATTTTCTTAAATATCACTTCAAAAGGAAAAGTATGGGTAAAGGGGTATTAAAATTAATATTTATTTTGATTTTAGGTGTTTCTGGTTTGTTTGGAGGTGCGAAAGTTGCTTTGAATAAAATCGGTGCGTTTGGCGGAATATATAATGATATCCAGAGCAGTGGAGATATTATATATGCCGCCACTGCTAACGGGCTTGAAATTTTCGATGTAAAAAATCCAAAAAAATCTAAATTGATAGGAAATTATTATACGCAGAGTTATGCAAAATCGGTATTGATTAAAAATAATATAGCCTATTTGGCAGCTGATAAAGAGGGTCTTTTGATTTTAAATTTAGCTGATAAATCAAGACCTTTTTTAATAGGACGATATGATAGTGATGGAATAGCCACTGCACTTTTTATAAAAGGTTCTATTCTCTATCTTGCTGATGGGGATAAAGGACTTAAAATAATTGATATTTCAAATCCTTCGATTCCTAAATTAATAGGTAAAATAAATACAAATGGTAGAGCTGATGGGGTTAGTGTAAAAGGTAATTTTGCTTATGTAGCTGATTTTAGTAATGGTGTGGAGATAATAGATATATCCAATCTTTCTGCTCCAAAAAGAGTTGGAAATTTTACCAATCCCAGAGCCTCCAAATATAGAGCTCCTTTGACGGAGGAAGAAAAAAATGTAGGAGCAAAAAGTATATTAATTGATGGAAATTTAGCTTATGTGGCAGATTATTACACCGGTCTTCAGATATTGGATATTTCAAATCCAACTCATCCAAATATGATAGGCAATTATCCAAAAACTAAGGCTTTTAAACTTGCAAAACAGGGTAATTATGTTTTTATAGCAGATCATGATACAGGACTTAAGATAGTTGATGTTTCAAATCCTTACTCTCCAAAACTTGTAAGTGAGTATAATACGGCGATTGGATATAGCAGCGGAGGAGGCGGAAATGCAGTTGTTGTTAGAGGAAATTATGTATATTTAGCAAATAACGGTTCTGGAACTATTTTTGATATCTCAAATATCTATCATCCAAGATTGATTGCAGCTTATAATAGTTGTGGAAAAGCTTGGAGCGTAACTATAAAAAACAATATAGCTTATGTTGCCGATTTTAATTATGGTTTGGAAATTGTAGATATATCAGATGCTTCTCATCCAAAACTTATGGGAAGTTATAAACTTGATGGAGAAGCTTACTCGATAGCTGTAGAAGGGGATTATGCTTATGTTGCTGCTTATGATGGAGGATTGAAAATTTTAAATATTAAAAATCCATATCATCCCTCTTTGGTAGGATCTATTAAAACGGCTGGTTCGGCAATGGGAGTTGCTGTAAAGAATGGATATGCATTTGTAGCTTCTCACTCTTTTGGATTGCAAGTAGTTAATGTAAAAAATCCCTCTTCTCCTTATGTGGTTGCAAGTTTAAGAGGTAATAGAATGTATGCAGAATCTATAAAGATTGTAGATAATTTTGCATATATAGCAGGTTTTTATGACGGTCTTTATATAGTTGATATTTCAAATCCAAATAGGCCTTTTATATTATCTACTTTGGATACCCCTGGTTCTGCTTTTTTTGTAGATGTTAAAAATGGATATGCTTATGTTGCTGATTATGATAAAGGTCTTGAAATAATTGATGTTTCAAATCCAGCCCATCCTGTTCTTAAGGGTAATTTTGATACAAAAGGTTATGCTTATGGAGTAAGCGTTAAGGGAAAATATGCTTATGTAGCCGATTATCATATGGGTGTGAAGATGATTGATATTTCAAATCCTTCAAAACCTTTTTTAAGAGGAGAGTATAAAACAAATAGTTTAAGTATAAATACGGCCGTTAATGGAAATTATATTTTTGTAGCTAATAGTTTTGCAGGTCTTCAAGTTCTTGAGAATTCTGTTAGTTCTTTTGTTATAAGACTTTATAAAAATATTTTAACAAGAACTCCTCAACAGACAGGATTGGAATTTTGGATAAGTCAGCTTGTAGATAAAGGTAAAACAGCAACGTGGGTTGCAAGAGGATTCTTTTTGAGTAAAGAGTTTAGAAATTTAAATTTAAGTGATGATGAATATATAAAAAGAGCTTATACTACTTTACTTGGGAGAAAACCAGATAAAGGCGGATTAAATTATTGGGTAGGTCAGTTAAAAAGTGGTAAATTAAATAGAGATCAGGTTTTTTATCTTTTCTCATTTTCGAAAGAGTTTGCTGATATTTGTAAAAAATATGGAATTAAAAACTATGATCAAAACGATATAAAAGCTTATAAATCTTTATAAATTGAAAGAGAAGGTTTGTCTCTTCTCTTTCTTTTGTGATTAAAAATTAGTTTTTAAAAAAATCATCTGTTTTTGAGAAAGAGCGGAGAGATATAATAAATTTTTTTTCATCTTTATTTTCAAAATCAAAGCTTTTATTTAAAAAATTCATTTCAAAGAAATCTATTTTATATAGATAAGTTGAATTTTTTCTTGAAATTAATATATTATTTACTTTTAAGTTTTTATTTCTTAATTTTTCTATCCACTCTTTTCTATCGTAATTATTTAAAAATGTTTTATCCTCATAGATAGGAATATATTTTCTAAAAAGTTTATCTTCGTTTAAAACTTTGTTTGTAAAAGCTCTGGAACCGAATTCTTTTATCCATTTTCTGTTAATTTCTATAACTTTTCTGTTTATATCTATTATTCCGATCATATTATCACATGCATTTATTAATATCTTGAAAAATTTTTTTCTTTTTTCTATTTCTTTTGCTCTTTTTTCTATTAGAGAATTTATAATAAAGGTTTGGTTTATCTCTTTTTGAAGATATTCTTTATATAAATTTATTAAATAATTTGCTCTTATTTGAAGTTCTTTATGATTTAATGGTTTTTTTATAAAATCATATTTATGTAGAAGAAATTTTTTTAGTTTTTTGTTTTCATGTTCTATATCGACAATAAGTAAAACGGGAATCTTTTTTGTGAGTTTATTTTGATAAAAAAAATCTAAAGATTCTACCTCTTTTATATCTGTATCTATATCTATTATGATTAAATGAGGATTTTCCCAAAGAGCTTTTTCTATTGCGTTTTTTATACCGAGAGCGTTTATAAATTCAAATATTCTCTCATCATCCGATTTTTTAATTATTTCTTCTATAAGATATGAATAGGCATTGTTTTTGCTTACTATCATTATTTTTGATTTTGTAATATTTTGTATCATTGTCATAAAGTAGCCTTTGTTTTTTGCAAATATATCGTCATAAAACATATCATAGTTAAATTAGGATAAATATTTAAAAAATGAAACTAATCATTAAAATTATTCAATATAATGACGATATAAAGATATAATTGCTCTTAAAGATAATTCTTATGTTTAAATTAAACATAAATTATTAAATTTTATTTTTATTGATTGGAGAAAAGTTATGATTGAACAGACTTTCTGGATTATTACAGATAAGGACGGAAATTACTATTGTAGGTTTTGTATGAAAAATAAAAAAGAGTGTATAGAAAAATTTGAAGAATTTAGTATGAGAAATTGGGAGGAAATGCAAAAAAAAGGTTTTAAATGTATAAAAGTAAAAATGGTTCCTTGTCTTTTGGAAGAGAATGTAAAGGAATGTAAAATTACTACTTCTTCTTCTATTCACATTTAAGAAATAAACTGCTTAAAAATTTTATTGAAGGTTTATTCTAAATAAGATATAAATTATTAAGTTAAATAATTTTTAATAAAATAAGGGTTTTGAAATGAAAAGATATCTCTTTTTTATAGTTGTGTTGGTAAGTTCACTATATTCTTTATCATTGAGTATTTCAAATCCATCTTTTGCTCCTAAAAATGAGTTCAATTTTATAAATAATAGGCAAGAAGCCGCTTTAAATGATAAAAGAGGTTTTTATTATAATATTTCGGCTCAATATATTCCTCCTTATCTTATAAATTTGGAAACGGATGAATATTATATGGTAGATGAAGAGAAAAAAAATAAATTTTCCTTAAATAGACTATGTAAAGAGGGAATGATAAATTTAGATAATGAATCTTTTTTAATAACCTTAAAAATTAATGATGAAAAAAAAGAGTATCCTATTTTTGTAATTACTTCAAATAAAGGAGAATGTTCTTTTAATAAAGATATAGTCTATATAGAAACAAAATCTTATAAACAGCCTATAAAAATAGAGGTAAATGTCAAAAAAAGCAATAAATCTCTCTCATCTTTTTATGCAGGTGGGGATTTGAATCTTTTTGATAAAAGTAATATGAAAAAAATTCAGACAATAGTTTTTACATTTGATTTGGATTCTGTAAAGACGAATACTTTATATATTCCTTTGAATATTTCAGACGATAATACTACTCTTAATGTAGGATTTATATCTTTAATTTTACATCCGGTAGCTTCAAAAATTTCAAAAACAGATTTTACATCTTACGGTTATCCAAATCTTGGAAATATCGATATAGATTCTATTGAACCTCTTTCTCATCCTTTTAATCCGAAGAGAAATTTAAGAAGAGATATAGCTTTGCTAAGGAAAGCTGCTTTTAGACAGGATTTGAATATGATAGATGAGTGCGATTATTTTATGAGTTATTTGGATGAATATGATTTAAATGATTATGATAAGAATATGCTATTTTGGATAATTTTTAAAGATGTTCCAAATTTTACAAACAGTTTATGTTTTAAAGAGCATGAGAAGTATCTGGTTTATACAAAAATAGTTCCTCAGCCAAAGGATTTTATTATTCCAGCTTTAAAACCAGAGATTCCAGCAAAAGAAGTTAAACATATTGTTTCTTTAGGAAGCTATAATCAGGTAGAGGAGAGAATTCCTTTTGAAGCAAATAAAAGTATTAAAGATTTTAAACAAAATATGAAAGAGCATTCTCTTCCTAATATACCTTTGATATCAAATGAAGAAAAAGGTGCTTCAAAACTAATTTTAGCAAAAGAGAATCATGAATTTAAAAAAGATGATTTAATAAAAAAAGAAGTATTCCAAAGCAGTAGCAATGAAAAAGAGATAGTTCAAAATGAGAAAGAAAAAATTACAAATATTCAAAAAAAAGAGTTTGATTATAAAAAAATTCCATTTAGTAAAATTTCAAAAAGAGAGAGGATTAAACTATTAAAAGAATTATCAGCTCTTTTAAAAGCGAAAAATAAAAGATTTTTGTCAAGAAAGATTTTTCCTTCAGATGATATATATTTTACTCTTTTAAATGATATTCCTGCTTTGAAAATAGATGGATTAAAGATAAAAGAGACTTTTATTTTGGATAGAAACTCTTTGGCTAAAATTCTTTCTCCTTTAGAGAGAAGTCGTTTTGGATGTTGGTTTCTTTTAAGGGATATTAAAATAAAAAATTCTAAAGCTACATCTTTGGGTGAAGAGCTAAACAGAGATGATTATGAAATGGTAGCTTTATATAAAGACAAAAATGAAGAGATAGGAAATAGAGGATATCTTTTGATATATCTTAACTTTAGACGATTTGGTCGTAAATTTTTGATAAATTCTATAGCTTTTGATATTCCAGATAGCAGTTTTTTTGATATTATAAGCAATAGAACATCTAAAAACAGCAAATGTTATCGGTTTGTAAAGAAATTTAAAAAAGAAATTGAGTCTTTCTAAATTATTTTTAAAATAAAAGGAAAAGCAATGGTTAAAATTCCTAAAACCATAAGCCAGAAGGCCGCTAATTTCGGCCTGTTGTTTCCAAATATAAGAGCATAGGTAGATTTTAATATATTGTTTGAACCGCTTGCTATTAAAATAGAAGACGCTATTTGGAAAGTTTTAACTTCGTATTTGCCTGTAAGCAAAGAGAGAACAAATGGATCTATATCTGTAAATCCTATAATAAAAGATAATATTTTTAATCCTATTTCTCCATAATTTTTAATTACAAAATTTGTAATAATTATCATAATGATAAACAAAATTGCAAATAAAAATGCGGTTTGAAGTTCCAAAGGATTTCTGTCATCTATTGGCGCATTCTCTTTTTTATAATCTTTTTTATAAATAATAAAAGCTATTAAAACTCCAAAGAGAGTTAGAACTATAATAGGAATTAATAAATTATAAGCTACTTCTTTATTAAAAATTAATGCAATTATAAATATTCTAATATACATCATTGCTGTTGCGATAATAATTGCCGAATCTATTAAATTTATGTTATTTGCACCTTCACTTTTTTTTGATAAAACTACTGTGGTTGCTGTAGAAGAGTATAATCCTCCTAGAATTCCAGTTAAAAGATAGCCTCTATTTTTAAATATATATTTTTGTGCTATATAGCTGCCATATGAAATTGCAGAAATAATAACGACTACAAACCATATTTTAAAAGGGGAAATATTTATAAACTCTATTTTTTTATCCGGTAAAATAGGTAAAATTACTGCACTTAAAAGTAAAAATTTTCCAAGAGTTTCAAACTCTTTGGTGTTTATTTGTTCAAATAGATATTTTAAATTTTTATTGGCATTTAGAGTAAAAACTATCAAAACAAAAACAAGTGTAGGCATCCATATATTAAAATTTTCTATTAAGCCTCCAAATGAATATACTAAAGATATAAGCATAAAAGATATTATGGAGCTTCTTTCAAAACGTATTTTATAAAAATAGTATCCTAAATATATAGCGCTTAAAGATAAATATCCGCAAATATATAAATAGAGATTTATTTTATAAAATACAAATCCTAATATTCCTATAAAAGTGAAAGTTCTTGTAGAGCCTATATGAAAATTTTGGTTATTTTCTAATCTATAAGCTTTTAGTTCTAATCCTATCAAAAAGGAGAGAGTTGTGATATATAAAAAATGAAGTAGCTCTAATGGTAAAAAATTCAAGATATATAACCTTTAATTTCTCTCTTTTAGAAGTTCTTCTCTTAATTCTTTCCATTTTTTTTGTAAATCTTTTCCATCGCCATATTGTAGGAAATGCCAGTATCTTAAAGTAACTCCTTTTACTTTTGTAGAATGTCGAATAGGGCACCAATATTGTTCAGTTCTTGAGGATATTTCTCTTACATAATCTATAAGACCATTAAAATAGCCGCAATATGCGCAGTTTAATTTTTGAAGAGCATTTAAATAAGGGAGATGATGACGGTCTATTTTTATGTATTCGCTTCTTTTAACCTTTGGAATTTTGTAAATTGGGAAGCATATTGCCTGATATATCGTTACGAATATATCCATAATTACAGCTGGAATAATCATTGCATATATTATTGGAGCACTTATAATAACTAAAGGGCGCCCTTTTTTAATATAATCCCAAAGGGCGATTTTCTCTTCAAAAAAATCACAAGATATTTTATTTTTTTCTTTTCTTAACTCTCTATATAGTTCCTCTTCTGTTTCTTCCAAAGTAGTTAATAATTTATTGATTTTTTCTTTATCCATCTTAGGCGCCCTCTATTTTTTTATAAATTTTAAATCGACTCTTTTAAAAGAGTAGTTAATTTATTCCATTTTTCCAGCTATGAAATCTGCAAGTTCCAGCAATCTTTGGGAATATCCGTATTCGTTATCATACCAGGATAATATTTTTACCATTTTATCTCCCACCATGGATGTTGAAAGCCCATCTATAATGGAAGAGTGTCTATTTCCTATAATGTCTGTTGATACAATTTCATCAAAAGTAATTTCTAAGATACCTTTGAGTTCTTCTTCTGAAGCTTTTTGAAAAGCTTCATTTATCTCTTTGGGATTAGTGCTTTTTTCTAATAGAGCAACTATTTCTGTTACGGCTCCATCCGGGACGGGAACCCTTAAAGCCATAGCCTCCATTTTTCCTTTCAATGAAGGAATAACCTCTGTGGTGGCTATGGCAGCTCCCGTAGTTGTAGGAATAATGTTTATTGCCGCAGCTCTGCCTCTTCTTCTTTTTTTTGCTCTTTTATCTACTGTTGTTTGCGTTGATGTATATGCGTGAACTGTTGTTATCATAGCGTATTTTACTTTGAAATTATCTTCCAATACTTTCATTGCCGGAGCAAGAGAATTTGTAGTGCAAGAAGCATTGGAGATTATATGGTGCATTTTATCATCATATTCTTTTTCATTAACTCCTAAAACGAATGTTTTATCCACATTTTTTCCAGGAGCTGAAATTATTACTTTTTTGGCTCCTGCCGTTATATGCTGGGCGGCTGCATTTCTTTCAGTAAAATGTCCTGTGCATTCTAAAACTATATCTATTTGAAGCTCTCTCCAAGGTAATTTTAGAGGATCATGAGAGCTTACTATTGTTATTTCATGTCCATCTATTATCAATTTTTCATTTCCTACTGTTTCTATTGGAAAATTTGCTCTTCCATGAACTGAATCATATTTTAAAAGATATGCCGCGTCTTCTACGCTTGAAGTATTTGCAGCAACTATTTCACAATTTTTTGGAAGAGAGTTTACATAATGCCTTAATACCTGATTTCCTATTCTTCCAAGACCGTTTATGGCTACTCTCTTTTTTCTCATTATTGTCCTCCTTTAATTTCAACTTCTTTTAGTCATATACTTTTATTTTTGTAAATAATTATATCCCTATTTATAAATTAATTCTACCACTTATATAACATATTATAAAAAATGAGAAAAATTTATGCCTAAAGTTATAGATTTGCTCTTATTAATATTTGGATTTTCAAGTCCAAGGGTAAATGAGAAATTATCTCTTTTTAAGAAGAAAGTTAGAGTGTGAAATCTGTTTTCATATTCCAAAGATGTCTTCCACAAATAAAAATTTTTTTCAAATCCAAAGGAGGGCAAATAGAAGCTTTTATATTTTATGTTTTTTAAAAATAATTTAAAATTATCAAAATTATAAGATATTTTTGCATAAACTAAGGGGGAGATTTTTTGTTTGAGATTTCTTTTTCCTTCATATCCGTAAACTAAAGGATTATATTTTTTATCGGATTGAATATTGCTTTTTGCTTCTAAATGAACATTGCTGTATGGGGCATTTTTCCAAAATAGATATCCTAAAAGATTTTGAAAATCGATTTTAAAAGTGTATTTTTTAAACTCTCCCTCCAAAAGAAATGAAGAGTTATAACCTATTGAAGAAGGTCTTTTAACCGATAAGTTATAAAAATAGTTTTTGGAATAGTAGTAATCCATTATAGCTTTAAAAGAGTAATCTTTTGTATTGTTTGCAAAAGCGCTTCCCTTTATATTGGCGTTTTGCAGGAAAAATCCCTTTAAAAGAGAAAAAGAGCCTTTTAAAGAGAGAGTGAAAGATTTTTGTTTATATTTATATAACTCTTTTGAAATTTCTATTCCGTAAGTTGCAAAAGAGTCTAAATTAAAGTTTAGATTATAAATTCTGTTTTTATCCAGATTTTCCGACTGTTTTACAGAGTATAGAAGATCTGAAAAATTTTTTGAAGCTTTTATATAAAGAGAGTTTTTTAAAATATATGCAATAGAGAAGTTTTTGTTTTTATATCCGAGTTTTAAATCTAAAAGATGTAATACTTTAAAGCTTCCTTTTGGGCTTTTATACTCTCCGCTCCAATCGGTTGTTATATTTTTTAGGGATATTGCATTATTTGCGTTAAAAGTATAGAAATTAAAAAAGCTCTCTCCTCCATATATCATTAGAGGAAAGAGCAAAAGAGTTTTTTTTATCAAGGGATGGACTCGAAAGTTCCGTCTGTAAATCTGATTATCGGAAGATCGTTTAATTTTTCAAAGCTTCCCACTTTTTCATTATTTACGGTAGCTTCTCCGCTAAATTCCCCTCTTTCATTTCCTATTACGTGCATTGCTACGGCTTCTTGGTTTCTTATCATAAGATCCCAGCTAAAATAATCTTTTTTGAAAATATTTCCCGAAGCAAATATCGTTTTTGCTCCAAAGGTGTAGCTAACTTCTGTGTAATATCTGTTTTTTTCTATCTCATCTGAATATGCGGTAAGCAAAATGGGATCATGTTGAGGCAAATGAAACTCTCCTGCAACTTTGCTCTCATATAAAAGAGAGTGTTTTTGAGATAGATTGGCATCTTGAAAGTTTTTTATTTTTAGCTGCAAATCCCCGTCAAATCTGCTTTTTGTCAGTTTAGCTCTAAAAGAGCCGTGAAATTTTATTATTGCCGGAGCCTCTCCTTTATTTTTCTTATAAGTTCTGTTTTGTTGAAAATCAGAGAATTTAAATATTCCTTTTATCTCATAATTAGGTATTGATATATATGTTACCGCAAATTGGGGTCTTACTATTTTTATGGAGGATATATCCTCCTCTACTTTGTCTTTTGTTAAAATTAAATATTTTGAGTCTTTTATTTGATAGATAGATTCGTTGCCATCTTTTTGAGTGCTCATTTTAGCCGATAATATAAGGTAGTATGAAGTTTCGTTATTATCGAATCTAACCGCTTTTCCTTTGAAGTTTTCTATATCTTTTACTCCTTTTTTCAAAAGGGATTTATCAGCCAAAGGAAGAGAGCCAAAAAAGGAGTATGCTTTTGCGTTTTTGAAAGATGGCGAGCTTTCATCTTTTGCTATATATGTGAAAGTTCCGCTGTAATTTTGATCGCCTCCGGTTATCATATAATCCCAGCTTTCATAATTTTTAGGCTCTTCTATCTCTTTTCTTAGAGTTAAAATGAGA
>JALVCR010000208.1 GCA_027009865.1 Campylobacterales bacterium | reverse complement strand
AGGAGATAAATTTTAGAAAAAATCTATATCCTCCCTTTATGAAGCTTTTAAGAGTTATCATTTCGCACAAAGAGGATAAAAAGGCTTTCAAAAAAGCAAGGGAGGTTTTTGAATGCCTTTTGAGAAATAAAGAGAGGGAAGTTGAGATAGTCGGGTTCTCTCCAGCTCTCATTCATAAAATTTCATCAAAATACCGGTACAATATTCTTCTAAGAAGCAAATCCCCAAAGGCTCTTATAAAAAGCGCAATGAAATGCAAATGCAGAATCTGCGAACTTGATATGGATCCTTTGAGTTTCGTTTAAAGCTGGTATAATACCAAAAAAACAGAGAGGTTTTAGATGATAAAAAGATATCCCACAAAAAAGATATATGTAGGAGATGTTGCGATAGGAGGCGATGCTCCTATTTCGGTTCAATCCATGACCTTTTCTAAAACAAGAGACATAGAAGAGACTGTAAATCAGATAAAAAGACTTCATTTTGCAGGATGCGATATAGTAAGAGTGGCAGTTCCAGATTTCGAGGATGCTTATGCCCTAAAAGAGATAAAAAAGCAAATATCCCTTCCTTTGGTAGCCGATATTCATTTTAATTACAAACTTGCCCTAATAGCTGCAAAAAGCGTGGATTGTATCAGAATAAATCCCGGAAACATAGGCTCTCGCGAGAGGGTAAAAGAGGTTGTAAAGGCTTGCAAGGAGAGAAATATTCCAATTAGAATAGGGGTAAACTGTGGAAGCTTGGAAGATAAGTTTGAGAAAAAATATGGACAGAGCGCTAAAGGAATGGTGGAATCCGCCCTCTATAATATAAAATATCTTGAAGATTTAGACTTTACTCAAATAAAAGTTTCCATGAAAGCAAGCGATGTTCAAAGAACGGTTGAAGCTTACAGAAAATTAAGACCTCTTGTAGATTATCCTTTTCATTTGGGAGTTACGGAGGCTGGGACTCTTTTTCACTCCACCATAAAATCTTCAATCGCTCTTGGAACTCTTCTTTTAGAGGGAATAGGCGATACAATGAGGGTTTCAATAACTGGGGAGCTTGAAAAAGAGGTTGAAGTTGCAAGAGCTATTTTAAAAGATAGCGGAGCTGTAAAAGGGGGAGTTAATATAATATCTTGTCCTACCTGCGGAAGGCTTGAGTCAAATCTTTTGGATATGGTAAGAAAGGTAGAAGAGCTTACAAAAGATATAAAAGCCCCTTTAAATCTTTCTGTTATGGGATGCGTGGTAAACGCAATAGGCGAGGCAAAAAGCGCGGATGTGGCAATAGCGTTTGGAAAAGAGAGCGGTCTTGTTATGAGAAAGGGCAAAGTAGTTGCAAGATTAAAAGAGAGAGAGCTTTTAGATAGATTTATGCAAGAAGTTTTAGATGTAGTAAAGGAGTATGATGGAGAATAATCTTCATAACATCAATATAGAAAGAGCCGTTTTAAATTCTATAATTTTTGATCCCTCTTTGTTTGAGGATGTGGCGGCTAAGTTAAATTCAAACGATTTTTATCTCCCTTTTCACAAATATCTTTTTGAGGCTATGGAGGAGCTTGAGAGAGAAGAAAAACCGATTGACGAGGAGTTTTTAAGAAAGAATCTTCTTCAAAAGAAAAAATTTGACGAAGAGGCTTTTTTTGAGGTTCTCTCTACAAGCCCAATAGCAAATTTAATGGCTTATGTGGATGAGATAAAGGATAAATCGGTAAAAAGAGAGCTTTTAAAGCTTACAAGCTCTATAAAAGAGATAGTAGTAGAGGAGGATTTGCCATCTGTTGAGGCTCTTGACAAGATTCAAAAAGAGCTTTACGAAATATCGGTTGATGCGATATCAAAAGAGTTTAAAGAGTCCTTTCAAATCGTAAAGAGCACTCTCTCTCATATAAAAGAGATGAAAGAGAGAGGAAATAAAGAGGTTGTGGGGCTTGATACTGGCTTTAGGGAGTTAAATAGGCTCACAGCTGGTTTTGGGAATGGGGATTTGATTATTATTGCCGCAAGGCCGGCTATGGGAAAGACGGCGTTTTGTTTAAATATAGCTCAAAAAGTTTTAGACCAAAACAAAGGAGTTGCCATCTTCTCTTTAGAGATGCCAGCAGAGCAGCTTGTTTTAAGAATGCTAAGCGCAAAAACATCTATTCCTTTGCAAAAACTAAAAGTTGGTGATATGAGCGACAGTGAGTGGAGCAGACTCTCTGCTGCGGCCGATACTTTGGGAAGACAGAAGCTTTTTGTGGATGATGACGGGCTTGTAAATATTCATCAGGTAAGATCTAAATTAAGAAAACTTAAAGCTAGAAATCCCGAAATATCTTTGGCAATTATCGATTATTTGCAGCTTATGAGCTCATCTTCCCATAAAGACAGACATCTTGAAGTAAGCGAAATAAGCAGGGGCTTAAAACTTCTTGCAAGAGAGATGCA
>JALVCR010000207.1 GCA_027009865.1 Campylobacterales bacterium | reverse complement strand
TTAGAAAAGAGGTTAGAGATTATTACAATATATCTTACGAAACTCCCATTATATTTTATGCCGCAAGAATATGCCCTCAAAAAAAGCCAAAAGTATTTATAAAAACCATTAAAAAATTAAAAGATGCAAATTTAAATTTCAAAGCTATTATTGCGGGAGATGGAGAAGATTTTGAATTTTTAAAGCTTTATATTAAAGACTATAGTCTTGAAGATAGAGTTTTGCTTCTTGGAGCAGTGCCTAACAAAGAGGTAAACCGCATTATGAAAGCTTCGGATATTTTTTTCTTATCTTCCAAATGGGAAGGGATAGCTCTTTCTATTTATGAAGCTATGGCTTGCGGTGTTGCAGTTGTCGGAAGTGATGTTGGAGGGCAGAGAGAGTTGGTTACAAAAGAGTGCGGTATTTTGATATCTCCTAAAAGAGATGAAGAGGAGATTGAAGAATATTTTGAGATTTTACGAAAACTTTTGATGGATAAAGATAGATTAAAAGAGCTTGGCAAAAATGCAAGAGAGAGGATAGAGAAATATTTTACTTTGGATAAGATGGGAGATTGTATGAACTCCTTTTTGAATGAAGCTTTAAAGCTTCATAAAGAGGATAAAAGGGAAGTATTAGAAAGGGAAGAAGCTAAAAATTTGGCAAAAGATGTCGTAGAGACGATAGATATAGGAGAACAAGATTATAATTTAAGCTACTCTCCTTCAAAATCTATTCTATTTATCAAAAAAATTATAAATTCAAATAAACTTACGAGGGTAATGTTTGAAAAGAGCAGACCTTTTTTAAATATTATAAAAGAAAAAAAGAGAGAAAAAGAGATGAGAGAATTGGAAAAAATGAAAAATTGGGTAAAAGAGCTTGAGAAGGCTAAAAAGTGGCTTGAAGAGCAAAACGCAAATAAAGATAAATATATAGATGAATTAAAAAACTGGATAAAACAGCTTGAAGAAGGGAAATCTTGGCTTGAAAAAGAGAATGAAAAGCTTAAAAGAGAGATAGCTAATCTTAAAAACAAAAAGAGATAGAGTTGAAAATTTGGATTTTAACTTCGGAAATACCTGACAGGGCAGCCGGAGGGATAGCAAGGTATGTAGAAAATTTCTCTATTGCAGCTTCCAAAGAAGGTCATCAAATAACAATTTTTACAAAATCTTTAGAAAGTAAAGAGGAATTTTTAAACGATAAAATCAAAATTATTCATATAGCCCCTAAATCCTCTTTTCCCTACGATATCTTATCTTTTTGGGATGCTTTTAGTTTCCAATTGGCTAATGAGGTTGTTAAAAATTTAGAAAATGATACTCCGGATATTATTGAAGTTCAAGATTATGAGGCTATCGGATACTATTTGATACAAAGAAAACTGACTCAAAATATTTTGAAAAATACTCCTATTGTTGTTCATCTTCACAGTCCCTGGTTTTTAACCGCAAAATATAATGAAGAGCCTCTATATAGACTTCCTTATTACTGGATAGGAAGAATGGAGAGGTTTTGTATAGCAGCTGCCGACTCGTTAATTGCTCCAAGCAGATTTATTGGAGAGTGCGTAAAAGAAGAAATTGGTAAAGATTTAAAAATAGATTTTTTCCCTTTACCCGGTTTTTTGGAAAATATCGATATAAATTTTGATGTTTTAAAAAAACGGGTTGTATATTTTGGAAGATTGGAGGTTAGGAAAGGAGTTTTAAAACTTCTAAAAGCTTGTAAAAAACTTTGGGATGAGGGAGAAGATTTTGAACTTGTTTTAATAGGCTCAGATACCGATTATTTTCCAATGGGAATGAGTGTAAAGAGGTTTATAAAAGATAAATATAGAAATTATTTAAATAGGCAGCTTATTATCAAAAACGATATGAGAAAAGATGAACTTTTAAAAGAGATTTCCAAAGCCTGGATGGTTGTAATTCCAAGTCTTTGGGAAAATTTTCCGAATACTTGCATCGAGGCGATGAGTGTTGGAGAGGTTGTTTTGGCATCCAAAAATGGAGGTCAAAGAGAAATTATAGAAGATAAAATAAGCGGATTTATTTTTGATTGGAATAAAGATGGAGATTTTGAAGAGAAATTAAAATATATTCTATCTTTATCTATAAATGAGAGATATAAAATTGCCAAAGCCGCCAAAAAAAGAATAAAAGATTTGTGTAATCCAGAAAAAGTTATTAAAAGAAGAATAGAGCATTTCCAAAAACTTATAAATGATAATGTTTCTAAAAAGAATTTTCCAATCTCTTATAAAATTTTGGAAAAAAATGTATCTTTTACAAAATATCCTCAAGAGAAAGGACTTTTATCGGTTGTTATTCCTTTTTATAATATGAAAGATTATATAAAGGATACTTTAGCAAGTATTTTCTCTTCTACCTATAAAAATTTGGAAGTTATAGTTGTCAATGACGGATCTAATAAAGAAAATAGGCTGTTTTT
>JALVCR010000206.1 GCA_027009865.1 Campylobacterales bacterium | reverse complement strand
ATATTTATAATAAGGGCTTTTTATAAAGATATCAAAATCAAC
The DNA here is from genome assembly GCA_027009865.1 of Campylobacterales bacterium. Lineage (GTDB taxonomy): Bacteria > Campylobacterota > Campylobacteria > Campylobacterales > JAADDG01 > JAADDG01. The sequence goes on along the minus strand of JALVCR010000206.1, from coordinate 2,401 downwards.
TCCATCTCCGTTTTTTGATAATTTTATTTTTCTAATCTCTCCCACCTCTATTTTTTTATAATATATCGGAGCCGTAACTTTCAAATTCCTTGAGTCTTCCGCAAAAAGATGAAAAATCTTTCCTCTCTCTTTGCTTGTATCGATATAAGGCTCATCAAGCCCTTTAAACTCTCTTTTCTCTTCATATCCCAATTTCGCAAACATCTTTATATAGCTTCCAGACATTATAGTCTCAAGACCGGATATTCCGTTAAAATCTATTCTTGGTTTAACTATCCAAAATTTCGTGGTTTCGTTTAGATACGGCTTTACATTTTTATCCATTCTTGCAGTTATTATCACGTTTCCGTTTCTTTCGTTTAATCTTATCTTCTCCACAACTCCTACCGGAACTTCTTTGAATTTTATCTGGCTTTGCCCCTCTTTTAAATCTCCGCTTGTTTTAAACTCTATCTCTATAACAGGACCTAAATTTGAATAGTATTGATATATAAACCATCCAGCTACTATCAAAGCTATTATAGGAACTATCCAGATTGTAAAAAATATATCTCTTTTTTTGCCTATTTGAGGCTCTTTTATCTCCAAAATCTACTCCAAAATTCTTTTATCAAAACTAATTGCGCTTAACATCGTAAATATTACGCTAAGAGCAAAAGAGGTAGTGGCGACTCCCGGTTTTATTTTGGCTATATTAAAATGAATCAAAGCCGATAAAATAGCCACTACAAACACATCTATCATAGACCACGGCCCTATAATTTCAGCTAAAATATAAAGCTTGTGCTTTGTTAAAAAGCTTATTTTAAGTTTAAGCCTTTTCCAAAACAGAAGTATTGAAAGTATAGCAAATTTGATAATAGGTATCACAATAGATGCCAAAAAAACGATTATTGCTATCGGATAGGAGCCGTGTTTCCATAAAGATACAACTCCCCCAAAGATGGTATTATCGCTTTCGACTCCTAAAGTGTAGGTTTTTAGAATAGGAAAGATATTGGCCGGAATATACAAAATCATAGCCGTTATCAAAAAGGCTAAAGAGAGCTGAAAATGTCTGTTTTTGGATTCATATATTTTACATCCGCATCTTCTGCAATATATTTGATTTTCAGGATCGCACTCATTTACAGCTTTGCATATTTTACAAGAGATATACTTTTTATTCTCTTCTTTTTCTAATTTCATCCCATATGTCCCATAAATAGAAAATTTTTATATATCTTGTCAGATACAAATCAAGTCCCACAAAAAGAGACAAAGCCAAAAGCGCAACTCCCAAATTTATTCTCGCATATCCTATCAGTTTTACCATCGCTACAAAAAAGCTTATCAAAAATATGTCCGCCATACTCCAATGTATCAGATGAGATAAAATTCTTAGAATATTTTTTGTTAAATTTTTAAAAATTTTAAGCTTTAAGAATACGGCGGCTATCAGATATAGAGTGTGAATAGCTATTGGAAAGATAACTACCGTTAAAGTTACCAGTGTCCCTACAACCCAAAAGCGCGAATTAAAAAGCTCTTTTATAAGCTCAAATACCGAAAGAGAGGATTGATTTTTTGAAATCTCCACCGTTACTATCGGGAAAAACAGAAAAAGGGCAAAAAATATCAAAGCCGCAAAACTAAAAGCTATGATTTTGCATAAAAGATGGGAGTGGTATCTGTATAGAGTATTTCCGCATTTACCGCATACCGCCTTCTCTCCTATGGAGAGAGGCTTTTTTTTATAAAGCGTGTGGCATCTTTCACACATTATAAGAGAGTCTAAATCCTCTTTTTTCATTTTCTTTTATAAGCTTCCAAAACTCTGGGCCCGCTTGGAGTTTTTTGAACAACTACGGGATAGATATTTTCAAGCTCTTTATCTATTTTTACAATTATAGAGAGCGGCTCTCCGTAAGGGATTTTTAGTTTGGGATAAATCTCTCTTGTTCTTATAAGTTTTGTGGAGTGGGCAGGAAGCATATAAGATGTTTGATATAGTTTTCCATTTTTTAGATATATTTTCATATTGGCTTTTATATCGCTATCTCCTATATTTAAAAACTCTATAAATCCTCTATATGGGCTGTGTTTATCGGAAGTGTTTTGATATAGGTGGGGAATGATTATGTCTCCTTTTCCAGTTAGGGTTTTAGAGTATTCATAAACTGGCATAACTCTTTGTCCCAAAGGGGATTTTTGCACCACTTGAGAGAATATTTTGTTTGGATCTATTAATCTCTCTTTGCAGTAATACATAAAAACGGCTCCAAAATTATCGGATATATTGACCCCTTTTTGCAAGGCTTTTGATTTTATCTCTTTTGCATATATAACTTTTGAGTGAAAAGGGGCTATATTGAAAGTTATATCCAAAGGCTTTTTCCTATCGATAAAATTGCCGTTTAAA
>JALVCR010000205.1 GCA_027009865.1 Campylobacterales bacterium | reverse complement strand
AACCTCTGCCAAATCACCATCTTTAAATCCCAAAAGAGGAGGAACATAAAGATACTCATCCACTCCAAACTGGCTATTTAAAGAGTGCTTATGTTTTGCAGTTATCAAAAAGAAATCCTCTTCATCTATCTCTTCATAAAAAAACTCCTCTTCGCTGTCGTCAAGCTCGTCTATAAAGATAAACTTGCCGCTGTCTGTATAAAACTTATCCTCATAAGGAAGTTTTTCATAATGTTTGGCTTTTAGATACTCTCCCTCTTTTATAGTATTTGACTCTATTATCTCTTTAATATACTCTTTTTCACTCTTTAGCTTTCCGTAGCCAAATTTTTCAAAAAGATAAGCCGTTAGATCATATTCGCTAATTCCAATAGAGCTATCTTTGATTTTGGGCATAAAAAACAGATACTCATGCCCGTAAGAGATTTTTACATCCTCTTTTTCAAGGAAATTTTTAGCTGGAATTACCAAATCGCTTCTTTTGGAGGTTTCGTTTTCAAAAAGGCCAAAATAGACGCTAAAATTTTTCTCTAACCCCTCTTTTGCGGCTTTGGAATTTGGAGCTTGAGTTGCCGGATTTGCGCCTTGCACAAAAATAAAATCAAATTTTCTAAAATCAACTTCAGGCTTTGGAATAGTTTTAGCTTTCACGCTAAAAGGAGTTGCAAAATTAAAAGAGCTATCCCCAAGATAGCTAACACCGCTTCCTTTTTTCCCAAAAAGACCAAGCATCGCGCCAAAAGAGTCTATGGCTCTTAAAACGGAAGATCCAATACTGTATTTTTGAACACCCGTTCCAACCAGAATAACAGTTCTCTTTCCTTTGACTCTATAAAGAATATCTCCTATGTGATTTAAATTTATACCGCACCTTTTCATCATATCTTTCATTTTATATGATCTAAAGAAGTGGTAATAATCTTCAAAATTCTCGGTTCTCTCATTCAAAAACTTCTCATCTTCCATAATTTCCATATAGGTTACGCGAGATAAAAGCAAAGCCAAAAAGAAATCGCTTCTTGGCCTAATTTGCACAAACAAATCAGCCATCTTTGCAATATCGGTCTTTACGGGATCTATAACGATTAAATATTTTCCTTTTAGATACGGCATTAGATGAGAATTGGTAACGGATAGATTTCTCCCCCACAAAATTACAGTTTCAGCCTCTTCTATAACAGACGGAGGCAAAGCTATATTTGCTCCTCTCCCTTCAACTATTCCGTGATGTCCCGCTGCGTCGCAAAGAGAGCCGGTAGTTAGAAAACTTCCATATTTTGCAAAAAAGAGATTGGTAACCTCCTGCATTTTTCCTAAATTTCCGCTTCCTCTATAAAGAATTGATTTTTTATCTTTGTATTCTTTTAATTTTTCGCTTAAAATTTCCAAAGCCTCATCTAAAGATATCTCCTCTCCCTTATATCTTGGTTTCTCAATTCTTGGAAATTTTTCATATTTGTTTAAAAAAGGGCATAAAAAATTCTTCGTAACCGGATGGTTGATATCAGGTTTTATTTTGCCGTTTTCATAAATAATGCTGCAGCTATCATAACAATCCAAAGGACATGCCGTCTTAATTTGAGTAGACATATCTACTCCTCCTTTCTAAATCTTTCATAAAATTTCTATATCTACATTATAATATTGTTGTAAATTTTTAAAATCACTGTCAAAAGTGACCAATTTTTTACAATATTTATTTGCAATTTCCAAATGAACAAAATCACTTATATTTCTACACTTATTAAATTGCTCACATTTTTGATAAGCTGATAATACACTATTTGTATCTATAGATGCCATTATAAATTTTTTAAAAAAATCTATTTTATCTTTTTGCTCATCAAATTTCTTAAGTTTACTTATGGTAAAAATAAATTCCATCAAAACTAATGATGAGATAAAAAAATTATTTTCAGCTATTGCTTGCTCTATTAGTTCTTGGGACATTCTCTGCTTTCTATCATCTTGTTTTATACAGTAATAGACTAAAACATTAGTATCAAAATATATCATTATACATATCCTCATCTATTTTTGTTATATCTATATTTTTATCTTCCAAAATGCTAATATTTTTACTGATTCTTTTAAATTCTTTTAAAAGTTTTTCTCTTTCAATATTTTTTCCGCTTTTTGGTTTTTGTATTTCATTTTCACTAAAAATTAAAACTTCTAAATTTTTCCCAATATATTCTTCTGGTATATCTATAATTAATTTATTATCTTGCGTCCTAACTTTTTCTCTTATCATTTAAAACCTCCTACTAATAAATTTGCAAAAACTTTATCTATTAAACAAAGCTTCCAACTCTTCATCGCTCATCTTTCCTATCCAGCTCTCACCAACACTTACGCTCAAATTTTGAAGCTCTTTTTTAGATTTTATCATTTTATCAATTTTTTCTTCAAAACTGTTTTTTGTAGTAAAGCTAAAAATATTTATATT
>JALVCR010000204.1 GCA_027009865.1 Campylobacterales bacterium | reverse complement strand
TATCCGCAGTAAGCCGATTTTATAACACCATCTCCTTTAAATTTTTTCCAATTGTTTTTTGAATTTAGAGTATTTGTAAAAAGCTCTCCTTTTTTATTTTTTATATCTATAAATCTAAGTCCAGGAAAGTCTATATATGTATCTAAAACAATTTCATTATTCTCTTTATGTAAAAACTCTCCTTTACTATTTTTTGCCTCTATTTTTGATGTTAAAAATAGTATTTTTCCGTTCTTTTCGATATGAAAATAGCTTAAAAGATCTATCCAAGGAGCTTTAGTATTGTTATGATCTTTTATATTTTTGCCTTTATTGGTTGCAAATATCTTTTTTGAAGGAACTTTTACTTTTTTATTTGGTATTGTTGCTTTATATCTTTGAGGGATTTCTATCTCTTCATACTCTTTTTTAAATTCAATATTTTTTATAATATCTTCGTAGTTTATCTCTCCCTTTACAAATCTTTGATAATTTAATTTCATAAGAAGAAAATTATCTGATAAAAGATCCATGAGTTTTTTATAATTTATAAGCTGCTGTTTCTTTTTTAAAAGGTTGAATCTAAATTGAGAATCATTTCTTAGAATAAAAAAGAGGTTATTTTTTAGAGTTTGATAGTTTAGATAAATTGTTTTTATTCTTTTTGATACTTTATTATCTGTTGGATTATTTAATTGTTCATAAGGAGTTAGAATCATCTCTATGTTAACCGAATCACTGTATATTTTTGAAGGAAAAACTTCTGCATTTTTGAAAAGGTCTTCAAAATTATCGCTTGGAAGAATCTCACTATTTGAAATAATAAGATTTTTTATGTCTATTTGGTGATTTTTCGATAAATTTTTTAATATCTTTAAAAATTTATCTTTTTTATTCCATTTTAAATTAAGAAGATCTATATCTCTTTTTATATTTTTATAGTCATATTTTGAGTTTGTATTGATTTTTATTAGAGCTAAAAACTCTCCTCCTTTTAATATGCCGTTTATAAAATAGTTTCCGTAAAGTTTTTTAAATTCTTTACTGTTTTTTAGTAATTTCTGAGCTTCTTGTGATAATTTTGGATTTTTTAAAATTTCAAAAGAGTTTATAACTTTTACATCCAATAGATAGTTTAGAGAATAATCGTCTATCAAACTATCTTCTAAAAAAGCTTCTTTTTTAGAATTTTGTAATAAAAATTCATTATTATTCAATAAATTTAATTCTTTTGCTAAAGATAGATTATTTGGAATAAATTTTAGTTTAAAAGTTACTTTTTGAGTATCATTGAAAGTTTCTTTTTGAATATTATCAAAAGGAGAACTCTTAATTTCATTTTTTAATAAATCAAAGCCCTGTCCTATTTTTATTTGTTTTTTAAATATTTGATTGATTACTATATCATTTGCAAAAATTGAATTTAAAGTAAAAAATATAAAAAATACTATATACAATAAAAAGTTATACATTTATAAACCTTTGTTTTTAAATCGATTCATTGTAATAAATCAAAGTTAAAAGCTTTATTAAAGAGGGGCGATATATCTTTATAAAAATTTATTTCTCTATGATTTTTTTGTCAAAAAACTCTTAAAAATAGAGAAAAAAGTAAAATAAAAATTCATATAAAGAAGATTTAGTTAGAATATTGAGCGTAATTTTTTGTTTTGAAAACAAAAAGTTTAATGTTCAAATAAATATAAATTTAATATTATTTCATTACATATTTATAAGGAGATAGCTTTGAGACTTAGCGTTATTGGAACGGGATATGTCGGTTTGGTAGCCGGAGCCTGTTTTTCGGTTATGGGAAATGATGTAATTTGTGTTGATGTGGATAAGGAGAAAATAGAGAAATTAAAAAAAGGAATTATTCCAATTTATGAGCCGGGACTTGATAAGATAGTAAAAGAGAGTTATGAGAGGGGAAATCTTCATTTTACCACTGATATAAAAGATGCTTTGGAGAAAAGCAATATCTGCTTTATAGCCGTAGGAACTCCGATGGGAGAGGATGGAAGCGCTGATTTAAGATATGTTTTGGAAGTTGCAAAGTCGATAGGAAAATATATGAACAAACATATGTATGTGGTGGATAAATCTACAGTTCCAGTGGGAACCGCAGATAAAGTTAGAGCAACTATCCAAAAAGAGCTTGATAAAAGAGGAGTGGATCTTACTTTCGATGTTATAAGTAATCCCGAATTTTTAAAAGAAGGAGCTGCGGTAGAGGATTTTATGAGACCAGATAGAGTTGTGATAGGAGCCGATAATCAAAAGGCTATAGAGGTTATGAAAGAGCTTTACGCTCCTTTTACAAGAAGTCATGAGAGATTTATCTCCATGGATATAAGAAGCGCTGAGATGACAAAGTATGCGGCAAACGCAATGCTTGCTACCAAAATATCTTTTATGAATGATATAGCCAATATTTGCGAAAGAGTCGGAGCCGATGTAAATAAGGTGAGAGTTGGAATAGGAAGCGATAGAAGGATAGGATACAGTTTTATATATCCAGGATGCGGATATGGCGGAAGCTGTTTTCCAAAAGATGTTCAGGCCCTAATAAAAACAAGCAAAGAGTATGGATATGAGCCCAAAGTCTTAGAAGCGGTAGAAGAGGTAAACTATAGACAAAAGCATGTAATAGCGCAAAAAGTGGTAAAGAGATTTGGAGAGGATTTAAGCGGTAAAACTTTTGCTATATGGGGATATGCTTTTAAACCTGAAACGGACGATATGAGAGAGGCAAGCTCAATTACCATAATCAAAGATTTAGTCTCAAGAGGAGCGAAAATAAAAGCCTATGATCCAAAAGCTGTGCATCAGGCTAAGAATTTTTATTTAAAAGATGTTCCCAATATCGAATATGTAAAAAGAAAATATGACGCTTTAGATGATGCAGACGCTATGATTTTGGTTACGGAATGGAAAGAGTTTAGAAGCCCCGATTTTGAAGAGATGAAGCTAAGATTAAAAAATCCGATAATATTTGACGGAAGAAATCAATATAAAAGAGAGAAATTAAAAGAGCTTGGGTTTGAATATTATCAGATAGGAGTCGGAAATTGAAAATTTTGGTAACCGGCACTGCCGGATTTATAGGTTATCATTTAGCTAACGTTTTGGCAAAAAGGGGTGATGAGGTTGTAGGAGTCGATAATATAAACGATTATTACGATGTAAATTTGAAATTTGATAGACTTAAAGATTCAGGGTTTGAAAAAGAGAAAATAGAGTATAACAAGCTTATACCTTCAAAAAAGTATCCAAACTATAAATTTATAAAACTAAATTTAGAAGATAGGGAAAATTTAGAGAAGCTTTTTAAAGAAGAGAAGTTTGACAAAGTCTGCAATTTAGCCGCTCAAGCGGGAGTTAGATACTCTCTTACCAATCCTTACGTTTATGTCGATTCAAATATAGTGGGATTTATCAATTTGCTTGAGTGTTGCAGGCATAACAGCATAGAGCATTTAGCTTACGCAAGCAGCTCAAGCGTTTACGGACTTAATGAATCTCAGCCTTTTTCTACTCACGATAATGTGGATCATCCAATAAGCCTTTATGCCGCAAGTAAAAAATCAAACGAATTGATGGCTCACACTTATAGCCATCTTTTTAATCTTCCAACTACAGGACTTAGGTTTTTTACCGTTTACGGGCCTTGGGGAAGGCCGGATATGGCTCTTTTTCTGTTTACAAAGGCTATTTTGGAAGATAGGGCGATAGATGTTTACAATTATGGAGATATGCAAAGAGATTTTACCTATATTGACGATATAGTTGAGGGAGTTGTTAGAGTTATAGATAATCCTCCTAAAGGAAATTTAAATTGGAGCGGAAAAAATCCCGATCCCTCAAGCAGCAAAGCTCCTTATAAAATATATAATATAGGAAATAACGCTCCGGTGGGATTGATGGATTTTATAGAGGAGATTGAGAAAAAAATAGGCAAAAAAGCAAAAAAGAATTTCCTTCCCCTGCAGCCGGGAGATGTAAAGAGCACTTATGCGGATGTCAGCGATTTGATAGAAGATTTGGGATATAAGCCTCAAACTCCCATAAGGGAAGGAATTTCAAACTTTATAGACTGGTATTTGGATTATTATAAAATAAAGGAGAGTAAGTGAATAAAAAGTTAGCTATTATAGGTTTAGGTTATGTTGGGCTTCCGTTAGCCGTGGAATTTGGAAAAAAGTTTGAAACTGTCGGTTTTGATATTAACAAAGAGAGAATTGAAGAGTTAAAAGAGGGATATGATAGAACTTTAGAGGTTGACAGCGAAAATTTAAAAAGCGCAAAAAAGCTCTCTTTTACTACTGAGCTTGATGATATTAAAGACGCAAACATTTATATAGTAACCGTTCCAACTCCCATAGACTCTTTTAAAAGACCCGATTTGACTCCTCTTTTAAAAGCAAGCGAGACTGTCGGAAAAGTTTTAAAAAAGGGAGATATAGTAATTTATGAATCTACGGTATATCCAGGAGCTACGGAAGAGGATTGCGTTCCTATTTTGGAGAAGTTTAGCGGCCTTAAATTTAATAAAGACTTCTTTTGCGGATATTCTCCAGAGAGAATTAATCCGGGAGATAAGGAGCATACGGTAACAAAAATCAAAAAAGTAACATCAGGCAGCACTCCAGAAGTAGCCAAAGAGGTTGATGAGCTTTATAAAAGCATAATAGAGGCCGGAACACATTTAGCTCCAAGCATCAAAGTAGCGGAAGCTGCTAAAGTTATAGAAAATGCTCAAAGAGATATTAATATAGCTTTTGTAAACGAGCTTGCTATGATTTTTAATAAAATGGGAATAGATACGAATGCTGTTTTGGAAGCGGCCGCAACGAAGTGGAACTTTTTGAAATTTAAACCCGGACTTGTCGGAGGACACTGTATAGGAGTAGATCCATATTATCTAACACATAAAGCCCAGCAGCTTGGATATAATCCGGAAATTATACTTGCTGGAAGAAGATTAAATGATAATATGGGTATTTTTGTGGCAAATCAGGTTGTTAAACTGATGATAAAAAAGGGAAAAAGAATCGAAGGATCAAAAATTTTGGTTTTAGGAATAACTTTCAAAGAAAACTGCCCGGATATTAGAAACAGCAGAGTAATAGATGTTATAAACGAGCTTAAAGATTTTGGATGCAATGTAGAAGTTTATGATCCTTGGGCGGATAAAGAAGAAGTTAAAAAAGAATACGGTATAAATCTTTTAACAAAAGAAGATAATATAGACTTAAGTAAGTATGACGCTATAGTTGTTGCGGTAGCTCATGATGAATTTAAAAAAATGGATATCAAAAAAAGCGATAATCAGGTAATTTATGATATAAAAGGAATTTTAAAAGAGAGTGATGGGAGACTTTGATGAAAGGCATTATTTTAGCGGGAGGTTCTGGAACGAGGCTCTATCCTATTACAAGATGCACTTCAAAACAGCTTTTGCCAATTTATGATAAACCTATGATCTATTATCCTCTTTCAGTTTTAATGCTTGCGGGAATTAGAGAGATTTTGATAATCTCTACTCCTGCTGATTTGCCAAGATTTAGGGAACTTTTGGGAGATGGAAGCGAATTTGGAATGCATTTTAGCTATAAAGAGCAAAAAAGGCCAGAAGGTCTTGCTCAAGCTTTTATAATAGGAGAGGATTTTATAGGAGACGATAATGTCTCTTTGATTTTGGGGGATAACTTTTTTTATGGTCAGGGATTTACACCGGTTTTGCAGAAAGCTGCATCAAGAAAAGAGGGAGCGAGCGTATTTGCGTATAAAGTAAAAGATCCGGAGAGATTTGGCGTTGTTGAGTTTGATGAAAACCAAAAGGCTGTCTCTATAGAGGAAAAACCAAGAAAACCAAAATCTTCATGGGCGGTTACTGGGCTTTACTTTTACGATAACGAGGTTGTTGATATCGCTAAAACAATAAAGCCCTCAAGCAGAGGGGAGCTTGAGATTACGGATGTAAACAGAGTTTATCTTCAAAAAGAGAAGCTTTTTGTAGAGATGCTTGGAAGAGGGTTTGCATGGCTTGATACGGGAACTCACGACTCTTTATTGGAAGCGAGTCAATTTGTTCAGACAATAGAGACAAGACAGGGTTATAAGATAGCCTGTATAGAAGAGATAGCTTTTTATAATGGATGGATAGGGAAAGATGAACTTCTAAAGCTTGCCAAGCCTTTGGAAAAAACAAATTATGGACAATATTTAATAGATTTAGCGGAGGAGTTATGAAAACTATTTTAATAACGGGAGGAGCCGGTTTTATAGGGAGCAATTTTATTCCATATTTTTTAAAAGCACATAAAGATTACAGAGTTGTAAATCTTGATCTTTTAACTTATGCCGGTAATTTAGATAATTTAAAAGAAGTTGAAGGAAATGATAGATATGAGTTTATCAAAGGCAATATTTGCAACAGAGAGCTTGTAGAGTATATCTTTGATAAATTCGATATCAGAGGCGTTATACATTTTGCGGCGGAATCTCATGTCGATAATTCCATTGAAGATCCGGAAATTTTCGTTAAAACAAACGTAAACGGAACTTTTACCCTTTTGGATACAGCTTATAAAAAATGGATGAAAGAGCCTTTTGTTTATAAAAAAGAGTATGAAAATTGCAGATTTCACCATATCTCTACGGATGAAGTTTACGGCACTTTAGGAGAGAGCGGTTTTTTTACCGAAGAGACTCCATACGCTCCAAACTCTCCCTATAGCGCAAGCAAAGCCTCTTCCGATATGATGGTTAGAAGCTATCACCACACTTATGGGATGAATACGGTAATTACAAACTGCTCAAATAATTACGGCCCAAAACAGCATGATGAGAAACTTATTCCAACTATCATAAGAAATGCCTTAAAGGGCAATGATATACCAATTTATGGAGATGGGAAAAATATAAGAGACTGGCTTTATGTTTTGGATCATTGCAGGGGAATAGATCTTGCCTATCATAAAGGAAGAAGCGGAGAGACATATAATATAGGTGGAAAAAATGAGAGAGAGAATATCTATATAGCAAATAAGATATGTGAAATTTTGGATGAGCTTGTTTCTAAAGAGAAAAGCTATAAAGAGCAGATAAAATTTGTAAAAGACAGACCCGGACACGATAGAAGATACGCAATTGATGCTACAAAGATAGAAAACGAGCTTGGCTGGAGGGCTGAGGAGAATTTTGAAAGCGGAATAGTAAAAACTGTTAAATGGTATATTAAAAAGTATGGGTATTGAAAATGGAAGATAAAGTTCATATTTCAGTTGTAACTCCAGTTTATGGGTGTGCGTCGGTTTTAGAGAGGCTTTATAAGAGGCTTGTTGATACGCTTGAGAAGATTACCGATAGTTTTGAGATAATTATGGTAAACGATAAGAGTCCCGATAATGCGTGGGAGGTTATCGAACAGCTTGCCATGCAGGATGAAAGAGTTAAGGGAATTAATCTCTCAAGAAATTTTGGACAGCATTTTGCAATTACAGCCGGGCTTGATTTTGTAAAGGGCGATTGGATAGTGGTTATGGATTGCGATTTGCAAGATCAGCCAGAAGAGATAGCAAAGCTTTATAAAAAAGCAATGGAGGGGTATGACGTAGTTTTTGGAAAGAGAACTGAGAGGAAAGACGGATTTTTTAAAAAGCTTGGCTCAAAGCTTTTTTATATAGTTTATGATTATTTTACTGATACCAAAAATAAATCGGGAACGGCAAATTTTGGGATTTTTTCCAAAAAAGTTATAGAAAATTATAAAAGAATGAGAGAGCATAACAGAACCTTTCCTCTTTTTATCAGATGGATAGGTTTTAAAACAGCGGAGATAGATATAGAGCATGCCGCAAGGCCGGAGGGAAAATCAAGCTACAATCTCTATAGGCTCTTCTCTTTGGCGTTTGACAGTATAGTCTCTCAGTCAAACAAGCCTCTTAGACTCTCTATTGGTTTTGGATTTATCATGTCCTTTTTATCGATGGTTTACGGAATTTGGCAGATTATTAAATATTATATGTGGGGAGTTCCGGTAGAGGGTTGGACAAGCGTGATAGTTTCTATATATTTCATAGGCGGGCTTTTATTTGCGAATATGGGAATCTTGGGAATCTATATAGGAAAAATCTTTAATGAAACTAAAAACCGGCCTCTTTATATTATAGATAAAACGACTTGGATAAGTGAAGAGGAGATGTATCCAAGAAGAGATATGACTATTCAAAACAGGATTTAAAATGGGTTATTTATATATTTTTGGCACAATTTTTTTTACAGTTTACGGACAGCTTGTATTAAAATGGAGAATAAGCGGATATGGAGAGCTGCCTGATGGAAGCTTTGTTGATAAAGTTGTTTTTTTATTAAAACTTCTTTTAGATCCCTTTGTTTTTTCAGGTTTTGCCTCGGCTTTCATAGCCTCTTTATTTTGGATGGCGGCTATGACCAAATTTGAAGTCAGCTACGCTTATCCTTTTATGAGCCTCTCTTTTGTATTGGTTTTTTTACTTGCGGCTCTTTTGTTTCACGAGTCCGTGACGATATATAAGATAGCAGGACTTATTTTGATAGTTTTGGGAATCTATATATCCAGCAGATCGGCATAAAGGAAGAGTTATGATACCTTTTAATATTCCCGCTGTAACCGGGGAAGAGGAGAGTTACTTAAAAGAGGTTTTTAAAAACGGCAAGTTTTGCGGAGACGGGCCTTTTACAAAGAAGTGTAACGAGTGGTTTGAGAGTAATTTTAAGGCTAAAAAGGCTCTTTTGACAACCTCTTGCACTCACGCTTTGGAGATGTCGGCTATTTTGTGCGAAATAAAAGCAGAAGATGAAGTGATTATGCCAAGTTATACTTTTGTTTCCACGGCTAACGCTTTTGTGCTTAGAGGAGCTAAAGTAGTTTTTGTTGATATCAGACCCGATACGATGAATATCGATGAGAATTTAATAGAAGAGGCGATAACCAAAAAGACAAAAGCGATAGTTCCGGTTCATTATGCAGGCGTATCTTGCGAGATGGATAAAATAAACAAAATAGCCAAAGAGCATAATCTTTTTGTAATAGAGGATGCGGCTCAAGGCGTTATGTCCGAATATAAAGGCAAAGCTTTGGGAACTTTGGGAGATATCGGATGCTACAGTTTTCATGAAACCAAAAATTATCAGTGCGGAGAGGGCGGGGCTATTTTGGTGAATAATGAAAATTTTATCCAAAGAAGCGAAATAATAAGAGAGAAAGGGACAAACAGATCTCTTTTTTTAAGAGGGCAGGTTGATAAATATAGTTGGGTTGATGTAGGCTCAAGCTATCTCCCAAGCGAATTAAACGCAGCCTTTTTGTATGCT
>JALVCR010000203.1 GCA_027009865.1 Campylobacterales bacterium | reverse complement strand
AGAGGAGAAGGAAGCTGTATTTATAAAGAAAGTTTTGGCAAGCACAGAGGATGTCTGGAATAAAATTCTGCCTCTTTACGGGTATAAATATAAAGAGCCCGTTTTGGTTTTATATAGAGGAAGCACGGTTAGCGGGTGCGGATACGCAAATGCTCAAATGGGGCCTTTTTACTGTCCTAATGACAGAAAGATATATTTGGATTTGGGCTTTTTTGAGGAGCTTTCCAAAGTTCATAAGGCCGGCGGAGATTTTGCGCAGGCTTATGTTTTGGCTCACGAAGTGGGACATCATGTGCAGAATATTTTAGGGATTTTGCCGCAAGTGCAAAAACTTCAACAAAAAGCTATGAGATTTGGAAGAAAAACTGAAGCTAACCATCTTCAAATACCAGTAGAGCTTCAAGCTGACTGTTATGCCGGAGTTTGGGCATATTATGCAAGAAAATATCTTGAAAAGGGGGATATAGAGGAGGCTTTGAATGCCGCTTCAAGAATTGGGGATGATACTTTGCAAAAAGAGGCTCAAGGTTATGTAATTCCTGACAGTTTTACTCACGGAACATCCAAAGAGAGAATGCGCTGGTTTTATACCGGATTTAAATCGGGAGATTTAAGAGCTTGCAATACATTTAAAAGATAGCTTTTTTAAATATAATTTAATAATTTTTAAATTGATTTTTAGTTACACTAATTTGAAAAATATCAAAAGGATATGAATGAACGTAATTACGGGCAAAGTCTGGAAATTTGGAGACAATATCGATACCGATTTAATAATAGCAGCAAGATATTTAAATACATCTGATCCTCATGAGCTTGCAAAACATGTAATGGAGGATGCAGATCCTAATTTTATTAAAAAATTTCAGCCGGGGGATATTATCGTAGCCGGAGAGAATTTTGGATGCGGAAGCAGCAGGGAGCATGCTCCAATAGCTTTGAAAGCTGCCGGAGTTGCCGCGGTAGTTGCTAAAAGTTTTGCCAGAATTTTTTACAGAAACGCTTTTAATATGGGACTTCCGATATTTGAGTTAAAAGAGAGCGACGAGATAGAGGAGGGGAATTTAATAAAGATAGATATGGAAAAAGGAGAAATAGAGGATTTGGATAAACATAAAGTTTTCAAATTCACGCCCATTCCTCCCTTTATGCAGGAGTTAATAAGCTGCGGAGGGCTTATAAATTACGCTAAAGCTCAGCTGTTAAAGAGGGGAGAGATTTAATGAAAAGTTATAAAATAGCCGTTATTAAGGGAGATGGGATAGGCCCTGAGATTATAGACGAAGCTATAAAAGTTTTGGATGCGGTTTCAGTTAGAAAAGAGTTTGAGCTTCAATATGAAGAGTATCTGATGGGAGGGGCGGCAATAGATATTACCGGAGAGCCTCTTCCAAAGGAGACGATAGAGGGGTGTTTAAATTCCGATGCTGTGTTGTTTGGAGCGATAGGGGGAGAGAAATGGGATAATCTTCCAAGAGATAAAAGGCCGGAAACCGGGCTTTTAAAGCTTAGAGAAGCTTTGGGAGTATTTGCAAATATCCGCCCTGTAATGGTTTATGACGAGCTGATTGAGGCAAGCACCCTTAAAGAGTCTGTTATAAAGGGAGTTGATTTAACTGTTGTAAGAGAGCTTACTGGCGGCATATATTTTGGAAAGCCAAGAGAGCTAAAAGAGGATATGGCTTATAATACTATGGTTTATACCAAAGATGAGGTTATAAGAATAGCTAAAGTTGCTTTTGATATAGCTATGAAGAGAAACAAGAGAGTCTGCTCGGTAGATAAGGCTAACGTTTTGGAGGTTAGCCAATTTTGGAGAGAGATAGTAGAAGAGATTGCAAAAGATTATCCAGAAGTTAGTTTAACTCACATGTATGTTGATAATGCCGCTATGCAGCTTATTAGAAATCCAAAACAGTTTGATGTTATTTTAACCGGAAATATTTTTGGAGATATTTTAAGCGATGAAGCAAGCATGATAAGCGGCTCCATAGGTCTTTTGCCCTCTGCTTCTTTGGGAGGTAAAGTAGGGCTTTACGAGCCTATTCACGGTTCCGCTCCGGATATTGCAAATCAGGGTATCGCAAATCCGATAGCGGCAATTTCCAGCGCTTCGATGATGCTTAGATACTCTCTTGGAGAAGAGAAAGCGGCCAATAGAATCGATAACGCTATAAAGAGAGCATTAAAAGAGGGTTACAGAACAAAAGATCTATCAGCTTTCGGGGCTAAAGAGGTCTGCTCTACAAGCGAAATGGGCTCTATAATAGCTCAATATGCCGCCGAGGATTTATGAAAACGCTAACTTTAGCCTCCATCTACGAGCTTCAGGGATTAAAGGATGAGGCTTTGGAGATTTATAAAGAGATTTTGCAAAAGGATCCAAATAACGAGGAGGCTAAAATAGCTATAAAGAGACTTTCGGGAATAAGGAAAAGTTTTCCCGGAGTCAATGAAG
>JALVCR010000202.1 GCA_027009865.1 Campylobacterales bacterium | reverse complement strand
TATGAATATTTTTTTGGCTGTGGTTTTTGGGATTTTGGGAAGCGTGGCGGGAGCTTTGTTTAACTATTTTTTGGCTTCCAAATTTGGAAGAGCTTTTTTGTTAAAGTATGGAAAATATATTTTTGTAAAAGAGGAGACTCTTTTAAAACTTGAAGATTTTTTTGAAAAGCATGGGCATATTTCCACCTTTAACGGGAGGCTGATTCCCGGAATTAGACAATATATTTCACTACCTGCCGGTCTTGCCAATATGCATCTTGGAAAGTTTACTCTCTATACCGCTTTGGGAGCCGGGATATGGGTTGTGGTTTTGGCGCTTCTTGGATATTTTTTGGGGCAGAATGAAGATTTGATTCATAAATATTTAAAAGAGATAACTTTCATAACCCTTGCAATTATAGCTTTGATTACATTTGCTTATTACAAGTATCAAAAAAGCCGATGACGGGATTCGAACCCGTGACCTTTTGATTACGAATCAAACGCTCTAGCCAACTGAGCTACACCGGCGTTTTTATGAATATTCTATCAAAAATTTAGCTATTTTGGGATAAATACAGAAGTTGAATTTATTTTATTTGCTATTTAGTTTAATAATATTTTAAGAATTTGAGAGTATAATTTAGATTCAAAAATTGAATTTTAAATTATTGAAGGTTTGTTCGGTTTGACGCATAAAGAGAGGGAAGAGAAAGAGTTAAATCTTACTATTTTAAGAGAAATAAATCAAATTTCCGATCAGAAATCTTTGGCCAAAAGGCTTGGATTTAGTGTTGGAAAAGTAAATTACGTTCTTAATGAACTTATAAAAAAAGGCTTGATTAAAACCGAAAATTTCGTAAAATCCAAAAATAAAAGAGGATATAAATATCTGCTTACGCCAAAAGGGATTGAGGAGAAAATTAAGCTTACAAAAGCTTTTATAGAAATTAAGAAAAAAGAGTATGAAGAGCTGAAAAAAGAGCTTGATTTGATAAAAAAAGATGATTTATGAGAAATATTTATAAAAAACTAAATGCCCTTTTGACCAAAAGGGATAAAGAGTTCTTGCTTGGGCTTTTGTTTTTTTCGATTTTTATCTCTTTTATAGAGACTGTGGGAATTTCAGCTATTATGCCTTTTATTCAGGTAGCAAGCGATTTTTCTTTGATAGATAGCAATGAGTGGTATAGAGGGATTTATGAGGCTTTGGGATTTGAGAGTAGAGTTGATTTTGTTGTTTTATTTGGAATAGGATTAATTTTATTTTATATTTTTAGAAGTGCTATAAATTTGTTTTATTTCTATCTGCTTGCAAGATTTTCTCAAGGCAGATATCATCTATTAGCTTACAGACTTTTTGAAAACTATATGGGCATGAGTTATAGAGAATATATTGAAAGAAATAGCAGTGAACTTACCAAAACGATAGTAAATGAAGCAGCCAATTTAACAAATTTGATTTCGGCTGTTTTATTTATGCTTAGCGAAATTTTTGTTGTAATTTTTATCTATGCAATGATGCTGTATGTAAATTATAAAATAACTTTGCTTATTACTTTGCTTCTTGGAATAAATGGTCTGCTTCTTACTCAGACAGTTTCTAAAATGATTAAAAGAGCAGGAGAGAAAAGGGCTAATTTTCAGAAAAGATTTTATGAGATTATTAATAGCACTTTGGGAAATTTTAAAATAATAAAATTAAAATCATCCGATCAAAAAATTTTATCAAGATTTGCCAAAGCAAGCTACGGATATGCTAAATCAAATATTGAAAATAATACTTTGTCCAATTTTCCAAGACTTTTTTTGGAAGCGATAGGATTTGGATTAGTTATATTTATAGTAGTATTTTTAGTTTATAAATATGAGCAGGATATATCGGGCGTTATGGCTTTGATATCGATGTTTATTTTGGCTTTATACCGCCTTATGCCTTCAGTTAATAGAATTATGTCAAGTTATAATCAGATTATGTTTTATCATAAAGCTTTGGATATCGTTCATAATGATTTAATATATGAGCCTGAAGATTTGGGAGATGAGAAGATAGAGTTTAATGAAAAAATAGAGTTAAAAAACGTAACCTTTTCATATGATAATAAAAATATAATCTTAGATAATATTAATTTGGTTATTAAAAAGGGTGAGAAGATAGGTTTGGTAGGAGAGAGTGGAAGCGGTAAAAGCACTCTTGTAGATTTGATAATAGGTTTGTATAGACCTTTGAGTGGGGGAATATATATAGATGGTATTGAGTTAAATAATAAAAATATCAAATCTTGGAGAAAGAAAATAGGATATATTCCGCAAAGCGTGTATCTCTTTGACGGGACGGTAGCTGAAAACGTAGCTTTTGAGGAAGATGAGATAAATGAAGATAGAGTTAGAGAGGTTTTAAAACAGGCTAATATTTTGGATTTTTTAGAAAAACATCAAAATGGAATATATACTAAAGTAGGAGAGGGAGGAATAAAATTAAGCGGCGGACAGAAACAGAGAATTGCTATTGCAAGAGCGTTATATTCA
>JALVCR010000201.1 GCA_027009865.1 Campylobacterales bacterium | reverse complement strand
CTTGATGGAAGAGCTGACGAGGATATTGAGAGAATGAGAAAGATTTTTCAAAAAAGAAGAGATTTAGCGGTGGATATGTTAAATCAAAGCGATAAATTAAGCGTTATAAAACCAGCCGGAGCATTTTATCTTTTTGTAAATATAAAAAAGGTCTCAAACGATTCCATGGAGTTTTGCAAAAGGCTTCTTGAAGAGAAGGGGGTAGCCGTAGTCCCAGGAATAGGGTTTGGAAGCGAAGGTTATTTTAGATTCTCTTTTGCTACGGATGAGGAGAGCATTAAAGAAGGAATCGAGAGAATTAAAGATTTTGTAGAAAATTATTAAAAGACGGTTTTCCCGTCTTTTGTTTTATGGGCGTTAGGAGCATTTTATCTCTTTTTGAGATTAGAGAGATTTTAAAGGATTATTCTTTTAAAATAGATTCAATTTACGGCACAAAAAACGGAGTTAGCGATACCGTTTATATTCTCTTTACAAATAAAGGAAAATTTCTTTTTAAGCTTTATGAGAGCGCCTCTTTTAAAGAAGTAGAGAGTGAAATATCTCTGCTTGAGATTATCTCCTCTTTGCCGGTTCCAAAAGTAATAAGTGATAAAAATCTTAAAAAGATAGGAGAGTTTAGAGAGAAATTTTTTGCCGTTTACTCTTTTTTAGAGGGAGAGAGCCTCTCTTTTGCAAACGAGATTCATCTAAAAGAGATAGGGGAGTTTTTAGGAAAATTTCACTCTTTATCAGAAAATATCTCTATAGATAGAGAAAACAGATTTACCGTTTTTAAAACTAAAGAGCTTTTGGATAAAGTTGATAGAATTGACAAAGAACCTTTTAAGAGAGTTTTTAGAGAGATTAAAAATTTAAAAATAGAGCAAGATGGCCTAATTCACGGGGATTTATTTTTGGATAACGCTAAATTTAATAAAGAGAGGCTATCTGGAGTTTTTGATTTTTCCGATTTTTGCAGGGGCTCTTTTTTGTTTGATGCCGGAGTTGTTGTAGCTTCCTGGTGTTTTAAAAAAGAGAAGTTTAATTTAAAGCTGGCAGACTCTTTTATATCTTCTTATAATAGATTTTCAAATAAAAAGATATCTTTGTTGGAAGTTTTAGATTATTCTATTTTTGCTTCTCTTTTTTACGCTTTGAGAAGATATGAGAGAAAATCTGAAAACTATCTCTCTCTTTTAAAGAGAGCCGATATTTTATCGAATGTCAAAGGATATTTATGGCCAAGCCTACTTTAGATGATTTAAAAAGAAGATTAGATGAGATAAATCCCGATATCTTTCCGCTTTTAAGCGCTCCAAAGGAGTATTTTAGCTTTAGAGTCAATCTAAATAGAAGCAGTGTGGATAGTGTTTTAAAAAAACTTAAAGAGGAAGGATTCAATCCAAAAGAGGTGTCTTGGTGCGGGGAGGCTTTCATTTTGCCGATAGAAAATAGAGAATCTTTGGTTAAAAGCTCTCCTTATACAAATAACGAAATTTATATTCAAAATCTCTCCTCCATTTTTGCGGCATACTCTTTGGATATCAAGCCTCATTATTGGGTTTTGGATTTGGCGGCGGCTCCTGGAGGGAAGAGTTTGATATTTAGTCAAAAGGCAAATAAGGTAAGTGCGGTAGAGCCAAACAGGGAGCGTTTTTTTAGGATGAAGAGAAATTTCAAAGAATCTTTTGCCAAAAATATTCAAACCTACAATAAAGACGGCCGTTTTGTCTATAAGGCCTGTCCTGAGTTTTTCGATGCCGTTTTTTTAGATGCTCCCTGCAGCAGCGAGAGTCATATCGATGTAAAAAAGGGGATAACCTGGTGGAGTGAGAGGAGAATATATAGATTTGCCAAACTTCAAAAACAGCTTATAATATCTGCTTTTGAATCTCTAAAAAGCGGAGGTGAGATGATTTACGCCACATGCACTTTTGCTCCCGAGGAGAACGAAGCGGTGGTTGATTTTTTGCTAAAAAGATATAAAGAGGCTAAAATAGTTCCAATTAAACATGATTTAGACCATACTCAAAACGGCCTTTTATCGTGGAGAGGGGAGGAGTATGATATCTCTTTGAAAGATACCATTAGAATTTTGCCAAAAGGAGCTTTTAGCGGTTTTTATATGGCGAAAATTAGGAAGGGATAAAATTATAATTTAAAAAGTCATAAAAGTTAAACTATAAAAACTTTAATATTTAACTAACTTTGTAAAATTTATATTTATATAACAATTGTATTATGGCATAATGTGTTACCAATTTTTTTGAACTTAAGTAAATAAAGTTTATAATAATAAAAATTTTTAATATTAATTTTTTAAAATTTTTTTTAATTTTGGATTAAATATGCCTACTACTCAGTTATGCCATAAATTTTTAACAGTATTAAAAAGACATAGAAAAACTCTTCTATGGGAATATGGTTTTGAAGAGGAAATATATAATAAACCATATAATCCTCATTTAAGCTATGAATGTAAAAATATTTTAAAAGCATTCTATATTTTCTTCAAAGCAAAAAAATA
>JALVCR010000200.1 GCA_027009865.1 Campylobacterales bacterium | reverse complement strand
GTATCTTCTCGCCTTTAGAGCATTTATCAAGATTAAAATTTACTACTTTTCTCAAAGAAGGCGGAATCTTATATGAAGGCTTATTTGGCTTTCCCATTCTGCCGATAGCCACAATTACATTTTTGCCCAAAAAAGGCTCATTTTCACAAGCGCTCCAAACTTTAAAAATATCCCCCTCCTTCTTTACTTCCAAAACTTCGCAGTTAAATCTTGAATCTATTTTATGCTCTTTTAAAAGCCTGTCAAAATAATCAAGCGTGCTCTCTTTCGTTCCGTCACTGAATTTAATATTTCCTATCAAATCAACGCTTCTGCCTTGCCAATCTTTATCTACTCTCTTTCTATCTTTATAAAATCTTCTGATTGTATCGGAGTGGTTATCGCTCTTTTCTATTAACAAAACCTTCTCTATTCCAAGAAGTTTTGCCTCAACCGCCGCTCCTATTCCTCCAGGGCCTCCCCCGATTATTATAAGATCGTAAAGCTCCATATAGAAACCTTTATATCATTTTCAATCAAAAATTGTACAATTATATACTTTTTTAAACGCTAAAAGGAGAGGATATGGAAGATTTTTTGAAAAAAACTAAAAAATCAAGCAGAATTGCCGCTACTTTGGAGTCAAAATTAAAAAAAACTTTATTAAATGAAATGGCTGACGCCCTTTCGGAGAAAAAAGATTTAATAAAAAAGGCAAATAGAATAGATCTTAAAAATGGAGAGGAAAATAACTTAAGCAAAGCTTTAATGGACAGGCTTCTTTTAAACGATGAGAGAATAGAGGCTATGGCGAAATCTCTAAAAGAGATAGCCGCCCTAAAAGAGCCGGTTGGAAGAGTTCTTGAAGGATGGGTAGTAGATAGCGGCCTTAGGATAGAGAAAGTATCCATTCCAATAGGCGTTATAGCCATCATTTACGAAAGCAGGCCAAACGTAACGGCAGACGCTGCGGCTCTTTGCCTAAAGAGCGGAAACGTGGCTATTTTAAAAGGGGGAAAAGAGGCTGAACATAGCAATAAAGCGATAGCTTCAATTCTTCAAGAAATTTTATTAAAACACAATCTTCCAAAAGAGATAATCTCTCTTCTTCCCGACTCTTCAAGAGAGGCGGTAGGCAAACTTATCAAAATGGACAAATATGTAGATTTAATCATTCCAAGAGGAGGAGAAGGTCTTATTAAGTATGTAAGCCAAAACGCAACAGTGCCGGTTGTAAAGCACGATAAGGGATTATGCCACACTTATATCGATAAAGACGCCGATTTTGAGAAAGCCATAGCAATAGCGATAAACGCAAAAGTTCAAAGACCGGGAGTCTGCAACGCTATGGAGACTCTTTTGGTTCATGAAGAGATAGCCTCCGATATTCTTCCAATGCTCTTATACGAATTTGAACAATATGACACATATCTAAAAGGATGCGAAAAAACAAGAAAAATTATCAATGTGGATGAAGCTTTAGAGGAAGATTTTGAAACGGAGTATCTTGACAATATCCTGTCCATAAAAGTTGTAGATTCTTTAAAAGAGGCGATAGATCATATCTCAAAATATGGTTCCGGCCATTCTGAGGCGATTATTACCGAAAATTACACCACAGCTGAGAGATTTCTAAACGAAGTGGACGCAGCGGCCGTTTATGTAAATGCAAGCACAAGATTTACCGACGGAGGAGAGTTTGGATTTGGAGCGGAAGTTGGAATAAGCACAAACAAACTTCACGCAAGAGGGCCTATGGGAATTAACGATCTTACAACCTATAAATATAAAATCTACGGAAAAGGCCAGATTAGATAATGTCCAAAACCGTTTTAGAGATAAAAAATCTTACATTTGGATACTCAAAAAACAGACTGCTGTATAAAGATTTTAACCTGACGCTAAAAAAGGGGGAGATAGTATCGATTGTGGGAGAGAGCGGAAGCGGCAAAAGCACTCTTTTAGATCTCATAATAGGAGAGCTAAAACCAATAAAAGGAGAGATAAAGGCTGAAAGTTTCTCAGAAATTTTTCAAGATCCATACAGCTCTTTTCATCCCACATACTCGATAATAGATCAGATAAAAGATGTAGCCGACACGGAAAATATCGAGCAAATTTCAAGGGATTTAAATTTAGACACTTCCCTTTTGCAAAAGAGAGCGCACGAGTTAAGCGGGGGTCAGCTTCAAAGATGCTCTATTTTAAGAGCTCTTCTTATGAAACCAAAACTCCTTTTAGCCGACGAGCCAACCTCCGCTCTTGACAATATCATTCAGCTTGAGGTTATGAAAACTCTCGTAAAACTGCTTGATAGAGTGGGAATCTTACTAATCACCCACGATATGGATCTTGCAAAATGGTGCAGCGATAAAATCGTAAAGATATCGTAAAATTAAATCAAAGGAGTGGCAAGCTCCTTATTGTAATACCTCTTTACGATATCTTTTAGCCTATATAAAAGCTCGTGAGCGTTATCTCCATCTTCCGGATAAGTTACTATACACTCCTCTTTTCTTATATCCAAGAAATCCTGAAGCTCGTTTAAAAGT
>JALVCR010000199.1 GCA_027009865.1 Campylobacterales bacterium | reverse complement strand
TGAATATACTTTAAGACCAAAAGGAGCAACAACCAAAGCGCACCTTCCTCCCAAGGATATGGCAAGTCCTCTTAGTTTAATATCAGCTTTCTTAAGCTTTGCTTTTTGAATATCTAAAATAATATTTTCCGCAGCCAAAGTTCCGCTCTGCTCTGCACTTTGAGCGGTAGGAGGCACAAACTTTCCATTTCGATCAAACAAAGAGGCTGCATCTCCGGCGGCAAAAATATTTCCATTAACTCTCAAAAATTCATCTACTTTTAAAAATCCTCTCCTATCTTTTGGAAGATTTAAATTTTTTATAAAAGGAGAAGGCTCTATACCTCCCGCAAAAATCGCAAAATCAAATTCAATAATTCTATTGTCATCCAAAGTGGCTTTATGATCTTCCACTCTATCCACAAAAGCTCTAACTATCTCCACTCCAAGTTTTTCAAGCCGTCTCTCCACAGTCTCTCTGACACTCTTGCTTTGTCCCTCCAAAATATATTTAGATATAAGCTTTATGTGAACATTACCGCAGCTTAAGGCGTTTGTCTTGGCATATCTGTTAAAATAATCCCTCATTTCAGCCGCAATCTCTACTCCGCTTAAACCTCCTCCTATTACCACAATATTAAAATTTTTTCTCGCTCTCTCAGCCTCCAATCTATCAAAAAGCTCTCTTTCAAAAAATTCCTTTACATTTAAAGCAGCTCTCAAACTCTTAACCCCTAATGAAAACTCCCCCTTATTCTCAAACCCTTGTAAAAATCTGGTTACGCTTCCTGTTGATATTATCAAATAATCAAAATCAAAACTGTTCTTTTTGCAAATTAATTTATTATTTTCAATCCTTAAAGCCTCATCGTTTATAAATTTGAAATTCTCCCCCATACTTGCTATTAAAGTGGGAAGATATATAAAGGTTTTTTCCAAAGGAATCCTTGAAGAGACAAAATTATAGCTTTCTGTTTGAAGATAGTGGTATGTATGATGATCTATTAGCAAAACTTCCAAATCTTTCATCTTATATTTTGAAAACTTCAAAGCTGCCCTAATACCCGCATACCCTCCGCCGACAATTACTACTTTTTTCAACTTATCTCCTTTTATTAATAAAATCCCAATATAAAATCGATAGTAGAAAAATAATATTTAATCAAGAAAATTTGTTATATCATAAAAGAATTTCTACTTTAGCTTCAGGCTAAAAATAAAGGAGAGCTTATGAGTCTAAAAAAACATCATATGAAAAAAATTCCCATAAAAGAGAATGAAGCTCCTCCAAACAAAGAGAATGAAAAAAATCAAGAACATCTCAATTTAAATGCGATAGGAGGATTAAGCAGCCAGGAAGCAAAAGAGAAGCTCCAAAAATACGGCTACAACGAAATAAAAGAAAAAGAGCTTACATGGTATCAAAGACTCTTTAGAAAATTTTGGGGGCCAATTCCTTGGATGATTGAAGTTGCAGCCATTTTAGCAGCAGCTGTAAAGCACTGGGAAGAGTTTTATATCATAATGGCGATGCTTTTGGTAAATGCGATAGTTGATTTTTATCAAGAATCAAAAGCCCTAAACGCAATAGCGGTTTTAAAAAAGAAACTTGCAAGAAAAGCTACGGTTTTAAGAGACGGAAAATGGCAACAGATTGACGCAAGAGAGATAGTTCCCGGAGATATTATAAAAATAAAGATAGGCGATATTGTTCCAGCTGACGCAAAGCTTCTTGGAGGGGGAGATTTTATTCTTGTAGACCAGTCGGCTTTAACGGGCGAATCTTTACCGGTAGATAAAAAGATAGGAGATGAAATTTATGCAAACTCCATTATAAAACAAGGAGAGATGATAGCTCAGGTTATAGCAACCGGAATTCATACATATTTTGGAAAAACAGTCGGACTTGTTGCTAAAGCTGAGAGAGAAGAGAGAAGCCATTTTCAAAAAATGGTTTTGCAGGTTGGAGATTTTCTAATTTTTATTACAATCATAATGATTTTAATTATCATCTACGTTGGATTAAAAAGACATGAAAACCCGCTTGAACTGTTAACTTTCTCCCTTGTATTGACTGTATCTGCCATCCCCGTAGCGCTTCCTGCGGTATTAACGGTAACAATGGCTGTAGGAGCTGTAAGTTTGGCAAGAAAGCAAGCTATAGTAAGCCGTCTTCCGGCAATTGAGGAGATGGCAGGAATGGATATTTTATGTTCTGATAAAACCGGAACATTAACACAAAACAAAATGAGTCTCGCAGATCCTTATGTTGTAAAAAATTATGATCCAGATACTTTAATCTTTTATGCGGCCTTAGCAAGCAAAGAAGAAAACAACGATCCTATAGAAAAACCTATTTTTGAATATATTGATGCTCATAATCTAAGAGAAAAACTATCAGAATATAAACTCTCAAAATTTCTTCCATTTGACCCTGTTCACAAACGAACAGAAGGGTTATATGAAGGAAAAGAGTGTGTTGTTTTTACAAAAGGAGCCCCTCAGGTAATTATAGAGCAGTGCGAAGAGGATGAGTTTGATAAGAGAGAGGCTTATCAAAAAGTAGAGGAGTTTGCAGAAAAAGGTTTTAGAACCTTGGGAGTTGCCTATAGAAGATGCGAAGAGGATTTTTATCATTTTGTGGGATTGATTCCTCTTTTCGATCCGCCAAGAGAAGATAGCAAAGAGGCTATTTCTGAGGCCAAAAGAAAAGGTGTGGAAATTAAAATGGTTACAGGGGACAATATTGCTGTGGCCAAATATATAGCTAAAATTTTAGGAATCGGAGAAAATATAAAAGATATAAGGGAATTAAAAGGCGAATCGATAGAGGAGTATATCTATCTATCCCAAATTTTAACAAAAGCGATAGCCGAAAAGTTTCATCCCGATGCCTCTAAAGAAGAGATAGAGAAAATAGTAAACGATATTATGAGAAAGATAAAAAGAGAACTTTACAATATGCCTCTTCCAAAAGGAAGCGTTAAAAAGCATGAATCCGAAATTATAGAAGCGATAGAGAGGGCAAATGGTTTTGCTCAAGTATTTCCGGAAGATAAATATTTTATAGTAGATGAGCTTCAAAAAGCGGATCACATAGTGGGAATGACAGGAGATGGAGTAAACGACGCTCCCGCTTTAAAGAAAGCTGATTGTGGAATTGCAGTAAGCGGCGCAACAGATGCGGCAAGGGCGGCTGCAGATATAGTTTTAACAGCTCCCGGATTAAAGGTTATCGTAGATGCGATAAAACAGGCAAGAGTTACTTTTGAGAGAATGAAAAGCTATACTATTTATAGAATAGCTGAAACTATTAGAATCATTATTTTTATGACTTTAGCTATTGTGATATTCCAATTTTATCCTTTGACAACAATTATGATAATCGTCTTGGCATTATTAAATGATATACCTATTTTAACAATAGCCTATGACAATACAAAAGTTAGAAAAATGCCCGTTAGATGGGATATGAAAGAGATGCTCATTTTATCAAGCTGGCTTGGAATAGCCGGAGTTTTAAGCTCATTTTTAATTTTTTATATAGTTATGATATATCTAAAAACTCATCCTGAAACCGCTGTTTTTCTGCCGGATATTCCAAAATGGGTAAATTACAAAGACAATAAAGAATTTGAAGCCTTTGTTCAATCCATATTTTTTGTAAAATTGGTCGTAGCAGGACATGGAACCATATATAACACCCGTATTGATGATTGGTTTTTTAAAAAACCTTGGCCAAGCTGGATTTTATTTAGCGCAACTTTCTTTACGGCAGTTATAGGAACAGTCATAGCCATTTACGGTTTTGATCTTATGACTCCAATAGGATGGGATTGGGCAATATTTATGTGGGGATATGCTTTAAGCTGGTTTATTTTTAATGATATAGTAAAAATGGCCGTATTAAGATATTATAGAAAAAAGATGGGAATAGATGTCATATAAGGAAATAAAATGAACAAAAAAGAGTATAAAAAAGAGCTTTACAATCTTCAAGTAGAGCTTGTTAAATTTCAAAGACATGTAATAGAAAAAGAGATAAAGGTTTGCATAATTTTCGAGGGAAGAGACGCAGCCGGGAAAGATGGAACAATAAAAAGATTTACCGAACATTTAAGCCCAAGAGAAGCAAGAGTGGTAGCTCTTGGAAAACCAAGCGACAGGGATAAAAAATCTTGGTATTTTCAGCGCTATGTTCCACACCTTCCAAGCGGAGGGGAGATAGTCTTTTTTAACAGAAGCTGGTATAACAGAGCCGGAGTTGAGAAGGTAATGGGATTTTGCACCAAAGAAGAGTATGAATCATTTATGAAAGAAGTTGGAAATTTCGAACAGATGCTGATACACTCTAAAATGATATTTTTTAAATACTATCTTGATATAAGCAAGGAGGAGCAGAAGAAAAGACTTGAAGAGAGAAAAAGAAATCCTCTAAAACAGTGGAAATTAAGCCCGATAGATGAAATGGCTCAAAAACTTTGGAAAGAGTATTCAAAGGCACGGGATGAGATGTTTGTAAAAACCTCTTTTGTTTTCGCTCCCTGGTATATCATTCATACCGATAAGAAAAAGGAAGCAAGAATAAACGCAATGAAACATTTTCTCTCCTATGTCGATTATCCCGATAAAAGAGAAGAGATATTAATTTATGACACAGATATAGTCTGCAAATTTGATCCGATATGTTATGAAAAAAAACTAATAGCTCCATAAGGAAAAATTATGAAAAAGAGACTTCCTATAAACGGAACACATCTTCCATGGGAAAAACCCAAACCAAAAGAGGAAGATCCAAAATCCCTTCAGCTTATCAAAAAGATAATGCAAAGCCCCACATACCGTTTAGCCGAAGAGGATGAAGATTTTTTAAAATCTTATGAGACAAGAGGGATAAGATTAGAGCTTGATTATCTAAAAGCTGAGCTTGCAATGAATAAAGCCGGTATCAAACATACAATAGTAGTTTTCGGAAGTGCGAGAATCAGAGAGTATAAAACGGCTATGAAAAATCTAAAAGAAGTTCAAAGAGAGCTTGAAAAAAATAAAGACTCAAAAGAGCTTTTGCAAAAACTCTATATAGCCGAAAGAATGGTAGAAAAGAGCATATTTTACGAAGATGCAAGAAGATTTGGAAGATTTGTCGGAAAAAGCGGAAAAGGACCGGATGATTCAAGAATTACACTAATGACTGGAGGGGGGCCTGGAATCATGGAGGCGGCAAACAGAGGAGCTCACGATGTGGGAGCCAAAACGATAGGTTTAAATATTAATCTTCCTCACGAACAGTTTCCAAACCCTTACATAACTCCAGAACTTTGCTTTCAGTTTCACTATTTTGCAATAAGAAAGCTTCATTTCTTAAACAGGGCAAAAGCTTTGGTTGTATATCCCGGAGGCTTTGGAACTCTGGATGAGCTTTTTGAAACATTAACGCTGATTCAAACCAAAAAAAACAGACCCATTCCTGTAGTTTTGGTTGGAAAAAGCTACTGGAAAAAGGCGATAGACTTTGATTTCTTAAAGGATGAAGGAGTCATAGCCCCTGAAGATTTGAAAATTTTTCACTTTGCGGATAATGCGATAGACGCTTGGCAACATATTTTAAAATGGCACGAAGATTACAATACCCCTTTATTAAAAGAGGGAGAGAAAACGGGAATGGAGGATTAAAATGAAAGATCCCTCTTTAAATATAGCCATTCCAAAACTTCCAGAAGAGATAAAAGAACTTGGAGAAATTGCTTTAAATCTTTGGTGGAGTTGGAATCCAAGGGGAGAGAATCTGTTTAAGTCTCTAAATCCCTATCTTTGGAAAGAAAGCGGCCATAATCCTATAAAAATGCTAAAAAGCATAAGAGAAGAAGAGTTTGAGAAAATAAAAAAAGATGAAAAATTTATAAAAGAGTTAAAATATGTCTATTCTCTGTTTAAAGGATATATGCAGCAAAAATCTTCTTATAAAACTTTTGCAATAGCCTATTTTTGCGCTGAATTTGGGCTTCACCACTCTCTTCCGATCTATTCTGGGGGACTTGGATTTTTGGCGGGAGATATCTTAAAAGAAGCAAGCGATATGAACCTTCCTCTAATTGGGGTAGGATTTATGTATCCTCAAGGATATGTAAGACAGATTATAGGAAGCGACGGATGGCAAAACGGAACTAATGAGTCAATACAAAGAGATATCGCTCCAATAGAGAGGGTTTTAGATCAAGAGGGAAAACATCTGATTGTAAAAGTCCCCTTTATAGACCCTCCCGTATTTACCGCCGTTTGGAAAGTAAATGTGGGAAGAGTTACCCTCTATCTTTTGGATACCGATATAGAAATTAACGATCCTTGGGATAGGGAGATATCTTCAAGGCTTTACACTCCCGATATGAATCAGAGATTAAGACAAGAGATAGTTTTGGGAATAGGCGGATATAGAGTTTTGGAGGTTTTGGGAGTTAAATACTCAATTTTGCATCTAAACGAAGGACATCCGGCTTTCGCTTTGTTTGAGAGAGTCAGAAACTTGATAGAAAACGAAAATAAATCTCCCGCAGAAGCTTTCAAAGAGGTTGAAGAGAGCTCTATTTTTACAACTCACACTCCCCTTCAGGCCGCAACGGATGTATATAGTTTCGATATGATGGGAAGATACTTTTCAAATTATTGGGAGAGGCTCTCGCTTAGCAAAGAGGAGTTTTTTAATTTTGGAGTAAATCCGGATAATCCATCGCAAGGTTTTAATATGACCGTTCTTGGAATGAAGCTTTGCAAATACAAAAACGCCGTAAGCAAAAAACATATGAAAGTAACAAAAGAGATATGGAAAAATCTATTTAAAGACAAAGAGCCTCCGATAGATTATGTAACAAACGGCGTTCATATTCCAAGCTGGCTTGGAGAGGAGCTTTTTATAAAGTTTGACTCCCTTTTGGGAGAGGAGTGGCTATCACTTCAGGATATACCCGATTTATGGAATAAAATCTATGATTTGCCAAATGAAGAGCTATGGAAAATACATTATGAAAATAAAATAAAAATGGTAAATTTCATAAGGGAGAAGGTTAGAAGAAAATGGGCATTTGAAGCAATAGATCCGATAATTGCAATGGCTGAAGGAGTGATGCTTGATCCGGACGTTTTAACGATAGGATTTGCAAGAAGAATGACAGAATATAAAAGACCCGATTTAATATTAACCGATTTGGAGAGATTGGAGAAATTAGTAAACAATCCTTCAAAACCGATTCAAATAATTTTTGCCGGAAAAGCTCATCCAGCAGACATTCCCGGAAAGAGAATAATTCAAAAAATTTTCAAAACTGCTCAAGATCCAAAGTTTAGGGGAAGAATAGCCTTCGTGGAGGACTATGGAGAAGAGAGTGCAAAATATTTAATAAAAGGGGTTGATATATGGCTAAATAATCCTCTTCTTCCTCTTGAAGCTTGCGGAACAAGCGGAATGAAAGCCTCAATAAATGGAACTTTGCATCTATCTACGCTTGATGGATGGTGGCCTGAGGGATTTAACGGCAAAAACGGATGGGCTTTTGGAGGAGAGGAGTCTGATAACCAAAAAGATGCAAAAGATTTATATGATATTTTGGAAAACGAGATAGTGCCTCTATTTTATGATATAGACGAAAACGGAGTGCCAAACGGCTGGGTAGATAGAATGAAAGAGGCGATTTTTTCTCTCTCTTTTAAATTTAGCTCAAGACGAATGATGAAAGAGTATCTAAATAAATTCTACTATCCGATATCAAATCATATAAAAGAGAAGAAGTGAACTACTTTTTAGCCCTCTTTGCTGTAATTTTTATGGCTATGGCTATTTTTCTTATATGGCAGAATTTTTTATATTTTAAAAGATTATGGCTTTTAAAAAAGATAGAGTCCGCTCCTTTTCCCAAAAATTATGAAAAATATTTAATTAAAATTCCACATTACAAAGCTTTGCCCCCAAACCTTCAAGAAAAGATTAAAAAGAAGATGCTTTTTTTCATAAACACAAAAGAGTTTATAGGCGTAAAAACAGACGTTACAGACGAAATGAAAACAGTTATATCCTTTTATGCCTGCTTGATGGTTGTAAATATTCCAAAAGAGTGCTTTGACGGGCTTTTTACGATATTAATTTACCCTTATGAAGTAATAGCAAACCATATAATGCAAAATGGGGGAGTATATAGAGAAGAGGAGCTTATATTAGAAGGACAATCGATATCCGATACAGTTGTGATAGCGTGGAATGATGCAAAAAAAGAGGCTTATCATCTTGGAAAACATAACGTAATAATCCATGAATTAGCTCACGTATTGGATTTTGAAGACGGAGAGGCTGACGGAATTCCTCCTCTTAGCTTCTCAAAACACAGAAAATGGATTCAAATACTTTACAAAAGATTTAAAGAGTTAAGAGAAAAAGCCTATAAAAACAGAAACTGGGGAGAATATAAGATTATAGGAGAATATGCTGCAACTAATGAAGCAGAATTTTTTGCTGTTGTTACAGAACTCTTTTTCCAAAAGCCAAACTCTCTAAAAACTCATTTTCCAGATATTTATGAAGAGTTAAAAGATTTTTTTGCTCTCGATACGGCTGCTATTTTCAAAAATATAGAAAAAGAAAATAATTTTCTATTTCATTAACCGTTTGTTAATTTTTTATTAATTCATTAATAAATTTAGAATGTATAATAACACTTGTAAATCGAAGCGACACCAAAATGGTTTGGAGAAAGTCTCCTTCTTAAAATTTGAAACTTGGTTCTAAGGGTTTGGGGTGGGAATTAAAGTGAAGTTATGGTCGAGGGCGGCTATGCCCCTCTCTAAATAGCAAAGATAGATAAAATTAACCGTAGAAAGATCGTCGTCACCAATGCACCAACGGTTAGAGAGCACAGCCCAAGAAGAGAAGTTCACCTCCTTTCTTTGTTAAATAGAAAAGACGGGTTCACTCCTTTCCCGTCCATCTCATGACACACCTACCAAAACCGGCCGCTCCCTCGACCGACTCACTTTGTTACTTTCCTCTTTTAAAACTTCATCTTATAAATCTTATAATTTTTAGATATAATTCCTCAAAAAGAGGAGAGTTTTTATGAAAAAAGAGATATTTCTTTTATTAACCGTTACTTTATTGCTATTTGGATGCTCAAAACAAGAAGAGAGCAAAAAAGAAGTTAAAACGGAAAAAAAAGTACAAATAGATATAGACAAATTAAAAGAGGAGTATTTAAAACTAAATACCACAGAATATATAGAAAAATATATTCAAAAAGTTATAAAAAACGGATCAAAAGGGCACGGTTTTTTAGAAGAGATGCCGGGAAATATCGTAGATGAAAAGACTGCAAAATTAATCTCATATTATGTAGTGGAGCTAACCGGAAGAAAAAGCACTCATCCAAAAGAGGCAAAAACGTCTCAAATATTTTATACAAGCAACTGTGGAAGCTGTCATGGGGAAAATGGCAAGGGGATAAAAAATTCCGCACCCGATCTTACCAAAAAACATTACCTGGGAATAGAGGATAGAAGAAAAGAGATAGAGAGACTTTTAAAAAAATAGCTACTTTTTTACAAATTTTAGAGGAATCTCTCCATCAATTGATCTTATATGAATAT
>JALVCR010000198.1 GCA_027009865.1 Campylobacterales bacterium | reverse complement strand
AAATGCTCCGGCTGGTTTTATGACGCTTAATTTATCGCTTTGATTTAACATATCCACCGCTAAATCTCTTCTTTTTTGAAAAATCTTTCTCATTCTCTCAATATCCCCGTCAGCTCTTCCATCAAGTCCCGCAATGGCAGCTTTTTGAGTTATAGAGTTTATATTGGACGTGCTTTGGCTTTGAAGTTTTTTCATAGCTTTTATCAAATCCTCGTTACAAGAGGCGCAATATCCAAATCTCCATCCAGTCATTGCCACAGATTTGCTAAGACCGTTTACGGTAATTGTTCTTTTAAACATATCCTCGTTTATTGAGGCCGTAGCGCAAAACTCTCCGTCATATACAAGCTTTTCATACATCTCGTCAGAAACGACAACAATATCGGTATCCTTTAAAACCTCAGATAATGCCAAAAGCTCCTCTTTTGTATAAATGGCTCCGGTAGGATTTGAAGGAGATGTTAAAATAAGCATTTTTGTCTTTGAAGTGATGGCGTTTTGAAGCTGATTTGGAGTTATTTTAAAACCGCTTTTCTCATCAGTCTCTACAAAAATAGGTTTAGCGCCGGCATATTTTACAAGTTCTGGATAGGTAACCCAATAAGGAGAAGGAATTATAACCTCGTCTCCCTCTTCTAAAAGAGCCTGAGTTATATTAAAAAGAGACTGTTTAGCTCCGTTGCTTACAATGATATCGGAAGTTTTATAATCAAGATTGTTATCTCTTTTTAACTTATCTTTAATAGCTTTTAAAACCTCTTCTATTCCAGCTACCGGAGTATATTTCGTAAAGCCCTCTTTTATAGCTTTTATGGCCTCCTCTTTAATAACATCAGGAGTGTCGAAATCTGGCTCACCGGCAGAAAAACTCAAAACATCTTTTCCCTCATCTTTTAACTTTTTGGCCAAAAAAGTGATAGCTATCGTAAGAGACTCGGAAAGAGATTCAATACGCGAAGATAATTTCATTTTAATCCTTTTATAAAATTTTCTAAGGAAATTTTAGCAAAAAGATAAAAAAAATCATATATTATCAAGAGTTTTTTTCGCCGCTATTCTTCCGGCCTCTATCACTTCGTAAGCTTTATAAAAATCATAAGGACCGCAAACATCTCTTGAAATCTCTATGATATGATCGGGATAGTAACCAGAAAGCCTGTATCGTATCATCGTATTTTGCACGCATTCAAAAGTCATATGCATAATATCAAAAATATGATAGCTCTCTTTTTCTTCTTTGGAAAAGTTTATAAGCTCTTGAGCCTTCTTTAAAAAATCATCCAAAATATTTTGAAATCTGTTTTGCTTCTCTTCTTCATCTTTTGTTAAAGGAATTTTTGGTTTTGGAATATCAGCATATAGATTTACAGCTATTGTCATATCGGTATGATCAGACATTGTAGGAGCAACTGGCAAAGGATTTAAAACTCCTCCGTCAACCAAAAGCATACCTCCCATCTCCACGGGAGTAAAAAAGGTTGGAATAGATATTGAAGCTCTGATAGCTTTCAATAAATCACCCTCTTGAAACCAAACCTCTTTGTTTGTTTTTAGATTAGTAGCAACGGCAGTAAATTTTATAGGAAGATCTTCAATTTTTTGCTTTCCGACAATCTCAGAAAGCTTTCTTAAAACCTTCTCTCCTCCTATGAAACCTCTAAGATCCCATGAAATATCCAGCAAAGAGGCAACATCCAAAGCGTCAAGCTCTAAAACCCACTCTTTATACAAATCAAGCTTCCCGCAGGCATAAAGCCCCCCTATCAAAGCCCCCATAGAGGCTCCGCTTATTGAAACTATTTCATAGCCTCTCTTCTTAAGCTCTTCAATTACCCCTATATGGGCATATCCTCTTGCCCCTCCGCTTCCAAGAACAAGAGAAATTCTTTTTTTTCTCATCTAAAATCCCCTTTAACTTTATAAAGGGAATTTTACCATTTATGCGCTTTTTATTTTCTTTTCATAAATTAAAGGCACAAATCTAAAACCGTAATACTCCTCAGCTTTTATTTTTCCATTGGAAGTTTTAATAAATCTAAAGATCGAATCTTTTATTGGAATGACCAAAATTCCATTCTCTTTTAACTGGTCAAAAAGCTCGTAGGGAATCTCATCAGCGGCTGCGGAGACCAATATCTTATCAAATTTCTCTCCCTCTAAACCGAGAGTCTCTTTGGCTTTTTCTATTTTACAGTTATTTTTAAAATTAAATTTTGAAAGATTTCTTCTTCCCATCTCTACAAGCTCATCAACTCTCTCAAGTCCTATCACCAAGCCGCTATCTCCCACTATAAAGCACAAAAGAGCACTTGTCCATCCAGATCCCGAACCGATATCCAAAATTTTATCCCCCTCTTTTGGCTCTAACAATTCAAGCATAAAAGCTACGGTAGAGGGCTGAGATATCGTCTGGTTTTTTCCTATTGGAAGAGGCCTGTCCTCATAAGCGTTATCCATTAAAAAATCAGGAACAAAATATTTTCTATCAGCTTTTCTAAAAGCCTCTTCTATTTTAGGAGTTTTCAAAACCCCATACTCTTTCAT
>JALVCR010000197.1 GCA_027009865.1 Campylobacterales bacterium | reverse complement strand
TATCTTCGGCTCTTCCTAAAACTTCGCCTTCTACAATAAATGTGCTACCTG
This sequence comes from Campylobacterales bacterium, assembly GCA_027009865.1. Taxonomy (GTDB): domain Bacteria; phylum Campylobacterota; class Campylobacteria; order Campylobacterales; family JAADDG01; genus JAADDG01. The sequence continues at coordinate 2,498 of JALVCR010000197.1, read as the reverse complement.
GCAGATACATTATGCAAGGATTTTTATAAGGTTCGCTGCTTGCATAAAATCCGCCAGCTTTTGGAAACTTTGTAATGGTCTTTCCATATAAAAGGTGCATATTATTACTTCTAAACATAGTAGATAGGTTTATAAATCTTTCTTTTTTGGTAGTAAAATATTTTTTTTCTTTAAAATTCCAATCTATTTTAAATGTGAATTTGCCCTTTCCAGCAGATTTGTCTTTGCCATATCCTCTTTTTGCTATAAAATTAAAAATTTGCTCTATCTCTTCTTTTGAAATATCTTGATAGGCAAAATAGATTTCGTAATCTTGATTAACAAACTTCTCTTTGATTGTATAAAGTCCTTCTGTAACTAAGTTGGAGTTTCTATTAATACTATTTTTTTGAGTAATATTAAGCTCTTGTTCAAATTTGTATTTTTTTTCTTTTAGATATTGAAAAATCTTGTTATCATTCAAATTATCAATATTATTAAAAATAAACTCTTTATCGATTAAGGATTTCTTTTTTACCTCTTTTGCATATTTGAGTTCACTATCTTTTGGCAAATATGGCTCTAAAAACGGCTTTGGCAAAAAGCCTTTGATAAAGCCGTTGCTAAAAATAATAAATGGTTTTTCTTTGAAATCTTTTAATAACTCTTTTAGCCTATCTTCTCCATAAACAAAGAAAATTCCCCAAGCAAAATGCCCAAAAATAGTATCGCTTTGAAGTTCGCTAATAATTGGAGAAGTTGACCTTAAGATTAATTTTGCATACTCCATTTTAAATTCCTGCTTTTTGTTTTAATTCCTCAAATTTTATTAACTTGCCATCTTTAAGGTAATCTTTATTTAAATTTTCAAAATCTTTAAATTCTATTTTTCCATATCCGCGGCTTCCGCTTCCTCCAAGATTTGTTAATTCAAGCAGTTTAAGTCCAAGAGCTAAAATAGCTTCAAAATTTTCTTTATCATCTTCAAATTCAATTAAAGAAACACTAAAATTAAACTCCGCTCCGCTTGGCACTCTTTCCATATGTCTTGGACCGCCGCCTCCAACGCTTCCAGTGAGTCTATTGATGGTAACTTCTATTTTCTCTTCTGTTAGAGCATTTTTTTCAAGAAGTTTATCTTTGTTTTTAAGATTGCAGTCTGCAAAGCTAACTCTTGTTGGTCCAATCTCTTTTGCAAGATTATTATCTTTTATGGTAGAGCCGTTTCCAAAGAGTTTTGCAATAATTTTTGTCTCATTAGAGCTATTTTTGGTAACATCTGCCGGTTTTCCATCGCTTGTCATAGTGCCTGTTTGCCACTCAAGCAAACTTCTAATTTTTCCTTTAAGTGAGCTTCCAGGAATATATGGCTCATTATTTAGAGGATTTTTTATTACAGGATTATCAATTCCGCCTATTTTAATTTCATCATTGCTTCCGCCAATATGAAGTCCGGTTTTAATAACAATTGTAGCTTTTATCTCTTTGATATTTTTAATTTTCATCTCTTCTCCTTTTTAATCTTTAATAGTGCCTTTTGCATACGCTACAATAGCCTCAAAAAAAGTGCAAAAGATTTTAAATCTATTTTCATCATTATCTACATAGTCCACATTTTTTTCAATAAATGTTTTAAAGTTTGTATTTATTACATCTCTTTCATAAGCTACATTTGCTTTTGCTTTAAGCATTTTAAAATATGGTAAAATCTCTGAAAAACTTTTGCCATTTTCAAATTGGCTTTTTAGGTTTAAAACCTCTTCGTAAAATTTTCTAATTTGTGTAGAAGATATTTTTTTGACTAATTTTCTCTTACCTCTGCTTTCTTTATAATCTCTATTGATATTTTTGCTTATAAAACACTTTACCGCTTTTTCAGCCTCATCACTAAAAAGATCTGCTTTGATTGTTTTGCCATCATTTTCAAAATATTCAACTTTAAATTGATAATTTTCACACATTTTTGCTCCTTACTTTCTTTTTGAGTATAAAAATAGATTTAATGGAATTATTAGCCTATCTTCATATTGCTCTATCATTAGCCCAAGCTTAACTAAATCATCTCTGATTTTTTCTTTGGCCTCTTTAACCTCCTTGCTATCACTCTTTTTTATTTCAAAGTTTTTTTCTATAAGATATCTTAATAGATATTTCCAGCGTGAATTTCTTAAAATGTTGCTTTGCAACTCTTTTTGCATATTAATAAAATCATAGAATCGATACATAAAAGAGATACCGCTTTTTACTTTTGTTAAATTGTTATAAAGCTCTTCAAAAAATTCTAAAAGTTTCAACATCTCTTGAAAATCTTTATTTTTTAATGTAACTCCAAATAAAGTTAAAGCGTTTTTATCTTTATCAATTGCTTTTGCTTTATCAAGCTCATCTTCTGCTAATTCTGCCATTAAAGGTATAGGCACATTTGGTCTTGTTAGATAAATTCCAGCACTCAAATGAAAATCTTGATTTTTTGTATACTCTTTTAACTCTTTGATAATCCATTCATAAGTTTTAATAAT
>JALVCR010000196.1 GCA_027009865.1 Campylobacterales bacterium | reverse complement strand
AAGAGGCAAAAAGGCGGCAACTGTCGTAACAGTAGCCAAAGTAACGGGCAAAAGCATCTCTTTTAAGCCCATAATTACCGCTTCATCTTTAGAAAGCCCCTCATTTATATATCTTTGAATATTTTCGGCAACGACTATCGCATCGTCAACCACAATTCCAATTACGATAAGAGCTCCCAAAAGAGAGATAATATTAATCGAGTATCCCCAAAAATATAAAAATATAATTCCTATCGCAAAAGCAAATGGTATCCCCATAGCCACGATAAAGGCTATTCTAAAATTTATCAAAACAGCCATCGAGGCAAAAACCAAAATAAACCCAAACATCAGATTGGAAATTACGATATCGAGTCTGTTTTTTACAAATTTTGAGGAGTCTCTGTAAAAGTCAAAATGAATTTTAGGATAATCTTTTTGAAGCTTTTTTACAAACTCTCTAAGCTTTTTGCTCAAAGCCATAGAGTCGCCGCTTTCACCTTTTGAAATCTTTAAAGTTATATTTCTTCGGCCGTTAAAGGTAGAGAGAGTCTTCTGCTGGGGATATGTGAATTTAATTTGTGCGATATCTTTTAATCTTACAAATTTATCCCCGATTTTTATCAGCATCTCCCTCCACATCTTCTCATCTTTAGCTCCGTGGACGGTGGATATGAAAAAGAAATCTCCCCTTTGTTTAACCTCTCCTATCGGATAGATGTAAGAAAGAGAAGAGATTGTGTTTACAACCTGATTTAAAGGAAGATTAAAAGCTTTTAGGGCTTTTGTATCTATTCTAATCGATATCTCTTTATCACTGTCTCCAAAAATCTTAACTTCGCTTATATTATCTATTCTTGAAATTTTGCTTTTTATCTCTTTTGCGGCCTCTATAAGCTCTCCGAACGTAAGAGAGTTTGATGAGAGAGACAAGCTTATAAGAGGTCTGTGATGGGTTAGCAAAGTAGCCACCGGTTCGGTCATATCGGAAGGAAGATACTGCCTGCTTTTTGCTATAGCATCTTTTATCTTGTTTAGCGCCTCTATTTTATTAACACCGCTTTGAAGGGATATGAGAATCGAAAAAGAGCCAGGCAGGACGGTTGTCTCTATCTTTTCGATACCTTCAATGGAATTTAGGGAGCTTTCTATATCCCTTACGGCCATTTTATCCAAATTGCTCGCACTCGCTCCCGCATATCCTCCGTTTATTAAAATTTTATCAAGCTCTATAATGGGGAAAATCTCTTTTGGAATTTTTTGATAGGAGTAAACTCCCAAAATCAGCAAAAAAAGAAGCAAAGTATGATTTAAAGCTCTATTTTTTATAAAGTATTCGATTATTTTAGCCATTAAGAGACCTTAAATTTTAAAAAGAGTAAGAAAGAAGTATTATAACTGTCTAAACGCTGTAAGTCAATAAAGAAAAAATATAAGAAGATTTTATAAAAAAGAGAGAGGAGCCTACTTTTTCTTAAGCTCTCTGATTCTTGCGGCTTTTCCTCTTCTCTCTCTAAGATAGAATAGTTTAGCCCTTCTGACTCTACCTCTTCTAACTACTGTAATGCTTTGAATACTATCGCTGTATAGAGGGAAAATTCTCTCTACGCCTACATTATTTGCGCCTATTTTTCTTACGATAAAGCTCTCGCCTGTTCCTTGACCTCTTCTTGCGATACATACGCCTTCAAAATTTTGAACTCTCTCTTTATCGCCCTCTTTAATCAAAACGGCAACTCTTACGGTATCTCCCGCTTTGAAATCTGGAATACTCTTCTCTTTTATCTGATTAGCTTCAAAAGCTTCGATATATTTATTTCTCATCTTCTTTTATCCTCTGTAAAATTTTACTTTTTAGATATAGATCCGCTCTATGAAATTTTGTTTTCGCCAAAGCCAAAGTTTTCTTTAAGGCGGCAATTCTACCATGATTTCCCTTTAAAAACTCTGAGGGAGGGGCGATATTTTCAAAAATATTTGGTTTTGTAAAGGAAGGAGCCTCCAAAAGAGACTCTTCGTAACTCTCCTCTTTTAAAGAGAAGGTATTTCCCAAAACCCCCTCTATGTTTCTGCTTATAGCATCGCACATTGCCAAAGAGGCAAGCTCTCCTCCGGTTAAAACAAAATCCCCTATCGAAAAGAGTTCGTCCGCATACTTTTCTATAACTCTCTCGTCTATTCCTTCATATCTTCCGCTTACAAACACTAAATGACTCTTTTTAGATAGTCTCTTTGCATCATTTTGCCTAAAAAGCTTTCCTACGGGAGTGGTAAAAATAATATGGGCATCTTGTGAATTTTCTAAAATGCTCTCTATAGCCAAAGAGAGAGGCTCTGGTTTTAGCAAAAGCCCAGCTCCCCCTCCTATTTTGTAATCGTCAACTTTTTTATGCTTATTAAAAGCAAAATCTCTTGGATTTACAAAATCTATTTCAAAAAGTTCCCTCTCAATCGCCCTTTTTAAAATGGAATCATTAAAATAGGGGCGAATAAGAGATTCAAAAAGGGTAATGAAGGTAAAACGCATCAAGAGTTCTCTAAAATTTCGTAAGCGCTCTTTGTATAAACAACTCTTTTTTCTCTATCGAATCTCTCTATAAATTTATCGATATATGGAATATAAAAAATTTTTGGAAGTTTTTTTTCGATTAGATCTCTATCGGTTTTGACTATTAAATAATCGTTAGAGGAGATTCTCTCTATATCCTTTACCACTCCCAAAATCCTGCCCTCTTCCTCTACTTTTGCTCCTATAATCTCAAACCAGAAAAACTCCCCCTCTTTTAAAGGGCAGTTTTTTTTGGTATCTTCTATAGTGGAATAAAGTTTTTTGTTTATATACTTTTTGGTATCGTCAATATTGTTGCAAGAAGTAAATTTAACCGTTCCTCTTTTTGGATTGAAACTCTCTATCTCAAGCTTTTCGCCCTCTTGTGTTTGAAAAACAGCTCCCTTTTTAAACTGCTTTGGAAAATCGGTTAGAATATGAAGCTTTTGCTCTCCTCTTAGTCCAACCGATTTTCCGATAACGGCTACTTGGATTAGATCCTTTTTCATTATTCGTTTACTTTAACCAAAACTCTATAAGATCTATTCTCTTTCACTTTGCAGCCTCCGATAACGGTTTTTATCGAACTTATCATCTTTCCATCTTTGCCGATAAGCTTTCCGACATCGCCTTTATCGCTATAGATAATTATTTCGCTAAAAGTATCGTCTATATCGTTTCTCTCGATTCTAACCGCTTCGGGTTTATCTACTATAAGTTTTGCAAACTCTTCTATAAATTTTTCTACCATCTATTCTATTTACCGGTAATTTTTTTAACCCTATCGCTCATTTTAGCGCCTACTCCAAGCCAGTAATTTAATCTCTCTTCATCAAATTTAATAACTTCAGGCTCGGTTAGCGGATTGTAATAACCGATAGATTCAATCCAGCCTCCGTCTCTTCTTTTTCTGCTGTCTGTTACTACGATTCTGTAAAAAGGTCTTTTCTTTCTACCCATTCTTGTTAGTCTAATAACTGTTGCCATCAATTCTCCTATATAAAATTTTTAAAATGTTAAAAGGCAAGCATAAAAATATACTTGCCTTTTAACATCTTTTTATCTGCCAAAAGGCAGATTATTCTGTCTTGAGAGCAAATTTTGTAAATCCTGCATACCCTTTTTGCCAGAAAATTTCTTTGCCATTTTAGCGGCGTTTTGAAACTGTTTTAAAAATCTATTAACTTCCATCTGAGAAAGGCCTGCTCCCTTTGCTATTCTTCTTTTTCTACTGTTATTTAACAAAGATGGGTTTTCTCTCTCTTTTGGAGTCATAGAATAGATCATTGCTTTTATTCTCTTTATCTCTTTTGAGTTTTCAAGATCGATATCTTTTAAACTTCCAGCCACTTTGGAAAGTCCCGGAATCATTCCGACTAATGACTTTAAACTTCCAAGTTTTTTCATACTCTCAAGCTGATCTAAAAAGTCATTGAAGTTAAAAGAGCCTTTTTTTATCTTCTTGGTTATATGTTTTACTTTCTTTTCGTCTATAACGGCGCTTGTTTTTTCGGCAAGACCCTCAATATCTCCCTCGCCCATTAGTCTGCTTACGATTCTATCTGGAACAAAAACCTCTAAATCAGGCACCTTTTCGCCGATTCCTATAAATCTTAGAGGAATTCCTATCTGTTTTGCTATGCTTATTGCTATTCCGCCTTTGCTGTCTCCGTCATATTTAGACAAGATAACGCCGGTTATTTTAAGCTTCTCATTAAAAGTAGCCGCGCTTCTGACTGCATCTTGTCCCGTCATCGAATCGGCTACATAAAAAATCTCGTGAGGATTTAAAACCTCTTTCATTTTAACAAGCTCATCCATAAGCTCTTCATCTATCGCAAGGCGTCCTGCGGTATCTACTATCAATACGTCATAAAGCCCGCTTTTTGCCTTCTCTAAGGCCTTTTTTGCAACTTTTAGAGGATCCTTTTCCTCTTCGTCGTAAAAAAGATCGATATCGTTTTGCTCGCAAAGCTGTTTTAACTGCTCAACTGCCGCTAATCTTTGCAAATCGCAAGCAGCCACTAAAACTTTCTTTTTTCTAAGTTTAAGATAGTAGGCCAATTTAACGGTAGTAGTGGTTTTACCGCTTCCTTGCAAACCGGCCATCATAACCACAGTAGGTGGTTTTGAAGCAAAAACAAACCCGTAATGTCCGGGAGCCGTTAAAATATCGGTGAGATTTTTTTTCAAAGCTTTTAGAAAACTCTCTTTGCCTATTCCTTCTCTTTTCGTATCAAGCTCTACGCTTTTTAAAAGCTCTCTTACAACTTTATGATGAACGTCGGCTTTAAGCAAAGATTTTTTAAGATTATCAAGCGCCTTTTTTAGCGCCTTCTCATCGTCTGCAAATCTTATTTTGTTAATGGTCGATCGAAAAGAGTCGGTCAAAGCTTCAAACAAATCTCTTCCTTTTATAAGGGTTTTTCAAAAGTGTGCAATAATACTAAAAAATATCTTTAAAAAAGATAAATTTAAGCTCTTTTTAATCTAAAATCTTTCTCACATTACTAAGAGGTTTTAAAAAAATCTACTCCGGCTAAATTTGTCAAAACAACCTCTCCTTTTGCAAGGAGCTCTTTTAAAACAGTTTTAGACTTTTCGCTAAATTGTCTCTCTATATCCTCTTTTGTTTGAGGACGCCTCTTTAAAAGAGATAAAATTTCACTTTTTGTAAAATCCCTCTTTGTAACGGCATAATCTCCTTTGCAAACAACATTTACACAAAGGCCCTCTAAAATTTCAGCCATCCTAAAAAGCTCCTCTTCGCTTACGGGATAAACTCTATAGGAGGGGGGTCTATCAATAGTTCCCAAATCCACTCTGTTTGGAGATATCTCTTTTAAAACATCTCTTAATTTCTCCATCTCCTCTATTTTGTCATTAACTCCTCTAACAAGCAAAATCTCCACTACAAGCTCGCCTTGATACTCTTTTCTAAACTCTTTCATTCCCTCTATAATACTTTTAACTTCAATCCCTTTAAGAGGCCTATCTAATCTTTTAAAACATCTCTCGCTTACGCAATCTAAAGAGAGTTTTACTATATCTATTTTTTTTAGAATATCTCTTATATTTTTTTGATGAATTTTAGAAGCATTGGATAAAATTAAAAGTTTTTTATCTTTTTTTATTTTATTAATCTCATCCACCAAAGATGACAACTCCTCATATAAAGTCGGCTCTCCGTTGGAAGTTATCGTAATGGTATCGATATCTGGAAATTCTCTTAAAGCCTTTTTCAATTCCTCTATTACATCTTTCACTTTCGGAGGATTTGTTATGAAATTTTTAGGCTTTTTGGCTTTCAGCTCGCAATATAAGCAATCAAAATTACACGATTTTTCATCGGGAGAGAGATCGATCCCAAGAGAAGTTCTAAATCTTCTCGATAAAACGGGACCGAAAATATAGCGGTAGCTCATCTTTTAGTCATCTCGTGAACCAAATCTATAAAATATTTAGCGTTTTCAACCGGAACATCAGGTAAAATTCCATGCCCCAAATTAAAAATATGTCCCTCTTTTTTGCCCATTACTTCAACTATCCTCTCCACTCCCTCTTTTATCGCATCTTTATTATACAGCCTCATAGGCTCCATATTTCCCTGAAGAACATATTTATCAAAGAGTTTATCTTTTGCAAGCTTAATTGGAGTTGACCAATCAACCCCAAAAACATCAAAATCCCCGTCTATTTTATCAAGATAGCCGCTTATTCCTTTTGGAAAAAGAATAATTGGAATCTCAGGATTTCTTTTTTTAAGAAAAGAGCTTATCTCTTTCATATATTTCCATGAAAATTCAAAATAAGCGCTCTCCTCCAAAGCCGAAGCCCAAGAGTCAAAAATCATAACGGCATTAACTCCGCTTGCTATCTGCTTTTGAAGATAGAGTTTTAAAACTTCGGTAACCTTCCTTAAAAGCGTATGCATAAAATCGGGATCTGTATAAAGAAGCTTTTTTACCAAAGAGTAGGTTTTAGTTCCTCTCCCTTCCACCATATAGGTTGCTAAAGTCCAGGGAGCGCCGCAAAATCCTATTAGAGCCTTATCCCTATCAAGCTTTTCTCTAATTAATTTTATAGCTTCATAAACATAATCCAATCTCAAAGCCGCCTCTTCAACCTTTAGAGCTTTTAAATCTTCTCTGTTTTTTAAAGGATGATCAAAAATAGGCCCCTCTCCTTTTTCAAACCTAAGATCCATCCCCATCTCTAAAGGAACGACCAAAATATCGCTAAATAAAATCGCCGCATCCACATTTAATATATCTACAGGCTGTAAAGTAACCTCGCAGGCCATCTTTGGATTTTTACAAAGAGTCAGAAAATCTCCGGCTCTGTTTCTAACTTCCATATATTCGGGCAGATACCTTCCAGCCTGCCTCATCATCCAAACGGGAGTATAAGGAGTCTTTTTTCTAAAACAAGCGTCTATAAAAATCATCAGTGTTTACCGCCTTTGTGCAAAAAGTAGAGTCCGACCGCAAGCGCCAAAATAGAACCGGCAAAATAGAGCATCTCCAAAGCGCCGTGATATTCGGTATGCAAAACTCTTTTAAAAAAGCTTACCACAAGAACCATTACAATAACTTTAGCAAGTTTATCTTTTAACTCATCTAAAGAGTGAATTTCCAAAATTTTCGAAGATTCGCTATTCTTTGCGGGATCTATCTCAGAGATAAAAAGCTCATAGAGACCGAAACTAAAAATAAGCATTACCACAGCTATCAGATACAAATCGACAGCTCCGATAATAACCGCAACAACCTTTTCGTGGAAATTCTCAGGATGCAAAGAGCCTGTAAAAACCTGCATAGCCTCTATGCTTACATGAAAAATATCAATACTTGCCAAAACAAATAAAACTACGCTTCCTACCAGACTGAAAATTACGGCTAAAATTATAAAAAGCCTGCTCTTCCAAATTACATTTTCAAAAATTATCTCTAAAAATTTCATTCTTCCTCCAACTCTATCCATTTTTGGGCAATTCTAACCGCATTTGTAGCCGCTCCGACTCTTAGCTGATCGGCAACGCACCAGATATGAAGAATATTGTCTCTAAAATTATCTTTTCTCACTCTTCCCACATAAGTATAATCTGTATCGGTGGCAATAACTGGCATAGGGTAGAGATTTTGGGAAGGATCATCTATTAGTTTTAGATTCTTTCCGTTTTCCAAAACCTCAAAAGCTTTGTTTAAATCCACATCGTTTCTAAAAGTAATAGTAATTGCTTCACTATGGCTTCTTAGAACCGGAACTCTTACGCAAGTTGCGCTAACTTCTATATTTTTGTGCATAATTTTTCTGGTTTCGTTAACCATTTTCATCTCTTCTTTGGTATATCTGTTATCCAAAAACTTATCTATATGCGGAATTACGTTTAAAGCTATCTGATGAACAAATGCTTTATGTTCGCTCTCATCGAGTCTAAAAGCAAAGAAATCCTGCATCTGTTTTACAAGCTCCTCCATTCCGCTCTTTCCAGCTCCGCTTACAGCCTGATAAGTAGCCACATCCACTCTTACTATATCAAAAGCGTCATCCAAAGGCTTTAAAGCCTGAACCATTTGAATAGTAGAGCAGTTTGGATTTGCGATAATCCCCCTCTCTCTCCAAGCTGCGATATCTTCGGGATTTACTTCGGGAACGACTAAAGGGATATCCTCTTGCATTCTAAAGTGGCTTGTATTATCTATCACCACAGCTCCCCCTTCCACCGCAAAAGGAGCATAATGAGCCGAAACAGAACCTCCCGCGCTAAAAAAGGCGATATCTACCTCATACTCTTGAAAAGTGCTCTCTGTAAGCTCTTTTACTTTATACTTTTCTCCTTTAAACTCTATCTCCATCCCAGCGCTTCTTGCACTCGATAGCGGCAAAACGTCTCCTACCGGAAAATCAACCTCTTCTAAAACTCTAAAAATCTCCTCGCCGACAGCTCCGGTGGCTCCTACAACAGCAATATTATATTTTCTCATTTTTTCACCTCTATTTCATATTTTTTTATTTTTCTTTCTAAACTTCTCATACTCATTCCAAGCATCAAAGAAGATTGCTTCAAATCATAGTTAAAATTTTCTAAAACTTCTATAATAAGCTCTTTTTCCATCTCATTTATATCTTTTTTTGGTTTTCTGCTATCCAAAAAGAGATCTTCTTTTGTAATCTCATCTCTTTCGCTTAAAATAGCCGCTCTCTCTACTACTGAGAGAAGCTCTCTTACATTTCCTGGCCAATTATACTCCAAAAGCTCCTTTTTTGCCTCTTTTGTCAATTTTTTTAAATTTAATCCATACTTTTTGCAAATTCCATCCAATGCAACTTCCGCTATCTCTACAATCTCCTCTTTTCTCTCTCTTAGGGGAGGAATTTTTATAGGAATGGTATTTAAACGGTAAAAAAGATCCTCTCGAAATTGACGGTTTTTAATTTTCTCTTCCATATTGGCGTTTGTGGCGGATATTATCCTAACATCTATCTTTATCGGCTTTAATCCTCCAACTCTCATTATCTCTTTTTCCTGAATTGCTCTTAAGATTTTGGCTTGAAGGGAAATTGGCATCTCCCCTATCTCGTCTAAAAAAAGAGTCCCGCCGTCTGCTAACTCAAAATGCCCCTTTTTAGAGGAAGTTGCATCGGTAAAAGCTCCCTTTTCATATCCAAACAGTTCGCTTTCTAAAAGATTTTCGGGAATTGCCGCCATATTTAAAGCAATAAAGGGCTTATCTTTTCTTAGGGAGTTTTGATGTATATATTTTGCAAACAGCTCCTTTCCCACGCCGCTTTCTCCCAAAAGCATGACAGAAGCGTCCGTTTTAGCGGCTCTCAATGCAAGATTTAAAACATTTTGAAGTTTATCTGAAATTGAGTAAAAAAGCTTCCTTCTTTCTCCTTTTCTTCTCTCTATTTTAACATCTCTTGTATCCTCTTTGCCTACTCTTCTATCTTTTTTGGTGCGTTTTTCCAAAGGCTTAAGTTTTTTTAGCTGTTTGATTCTGTTAATCGCTGCAACCAAAGTCTCTATCTCAAAAGGTTTTGTCAAAAAGTCCTTCACTCCAAGTCTAAGCAGCTCTATTGCCACATTTAAATCCGCATTTCCCGTAATTACGATA
>JALVCR010000195.1 GCA_027009865.1 Campylobacterales bacterium | reverse complement strand
TCCTATCTTCTTAAAAGATATTCCAGTATGAAGCAAGAGAGTTGGAATATATGAAGCTTGGTCATAAAGTTGAATGCTCTTTTTATAAAAAACTACAGCTTCTTTATAATTTCTTTTATAATAGTTAATCTCTCCGAGATAAAAATTACAAATTGCTGGTCTATAATTTTTGGAGACAAGTTCTAAAAACAATTCTTCAGCTTTATCGTAGTTATGTTTTCTATAAGCTGCTATAGCTTTTCTATAAAGCTCTTTGGAAGAAACCTTTATAGGAGATTTCTTTTCACCTTTAGAAGAGATTACTTTAGAAGAAGATATCAATTTAGCAAGCTCTTTTAAACTTTCTTCTATTTTCTTATCTTTTTCTTCTAAAACTTTAAGTCTCTCCTCTAAATCTTTGCTCTTTTCATTAGTGGCATTTACATCCAAAAGAGAGTATCTTCTCTTAAGTTCTCCTATAGCATCCGAATAGGAAGATACTATGGATCTAAGCCCTTCTACGCTCTCTTTCAAAATAGATACCTGGTTTTTTAAAAGAGACAGCTCTTTTTTTAACCTCTCTATCTCTTTTTTATTCTGATATATCTTCTCTTCATCTTTAGTTAAACCGTAAGGAGAAGAGCTGTCCAAATCACCGGCTTCAAAAACCGATGGTTCGGAAGCGTATAGCAAAGAGGCTATTAAACTTGAACTTAAAAATAAAAATCTTCTTTTCATAATATCCTAATTTATTGATTATTTTTCAAAAAGTCAAATTCCACTCTTCTATTTTGCTGCCAACACTCTTTTGTATGCTCCGTACATACAGGATTGCTTTCACCATAACTTATAACTACCATTCTATTAGGCTCTACTCCGTTTGTAGCAAGAGCATCTTTTACGCTTTTTGCTCTTTTAAGACCCAAAGCATAATTATACTCATCGGTTCCCCACTCATCACAATTTCCTTCTACTTTAATAGCATAAGGTTTTGCATCCTCACTATTAAAGAGATTAGCGTCTGCCTCTATATTTGGCACCATATCAGGTCTTATATTATATTTATCAAAATCAAAATATATCTTCTTAGCTTCCTCTTTTAATTTGGCTATTTTCTCTTCTTCACTTACTATAGTTTCAGAAGCGCTTGGAGTTACGGTAGAAGATACTTTTTGATCTACAATCTCTCCGGTTGTCTCAGGAGCAGTCATAGTAACCTCTTGAGCTTTTTGGCTACATCCAGTTAAAATAACAATACTTAAAATCGTGCTAAACAAAAGAGTTTTTTTCATAACCATCCTTTCTTTAATTATAATTTAATCTAATTTTTATTCTATCATTTCTAACTTAAAACGATACTTACCCCTCTTACCAATCCAAAGACTGAATTTTTCCTCCCTTTAAAGGAAAAAGATAGGTTTTATTGGCATTTAGCCTGATAATACCTAAAGCACTCTCTCTTTTATAGTGTTTTATAAAAATTATCGTATCATCAGTATCGGCAAATCTTGGAAAAAGATTTTTACCAGTAGCAGTTAACTTTCTTATAAAATCTGTCTGTGTGGAAATTAGATACAGATTAAAAGTATTGTCGCCAAAAGCGCTGTTTGTCTCTCTACTTGAATAGACTATATATTTTCCAAAAGCTGAACAAGAGCTGTTATTTCTTCCATGATATATCATCTGCTCAACTCTATCTCCATGAATATCTTTTGCAAATACGTTTGGATATCCAAGTCTATCTGAAATAAAAACAATTCTTTGCTCATTGTCTATAAAATTGCCGCTTACATCTATTCCACTATACTTTGTTATTCTCTCTTTTGTTTTAGTGTCCAAATTATAAAGGTAAATATCAGGTTGATCGTTTGGAGCAAGCGTTAATAAAAGTTTGCGTCCATCTTTGCTTACATCAGAACATATAACCATACCGGGACCGCTTAAAATCTTAATTCTAGTTCCGGTATAAAGATCTACTTTATATAAAGTTGGCAAAAGAGCGTTATAAGAAGTGTAATAAAAAGCCGTCTGCTTTTCGTTAGCCCATTTAGGAAATACGTTAAGTCCGCCCTCTACAATAGTCTTTTGAAAAGAGAGAGTATAATCTGCTATTACTATAGAACTTCTTCCTTTTGAGATATATTTTGAAAACACAATAAGCCTCTCCATCCATTTAACAGGAGGAGCGCCTATATAATCGTTTATATCTATAGTGATTTTATGAGCTAAAAAAGGATATCTCTCTTTTTTAGAAACTGCATAAAACTTTTCAAAAATCTGATTTGAACTTTTAGCATTTAAAAGCTTTACGCTTGCTACCAGTCTATGTTTACTGTCATATTCCAATTTACATTTCAAAAGAAGCTCTATTTTACTTTTTAAAACAGAAGAGTCTATCGTATCATCGTTATAATCACCTCTATAAACTATATCGCCTATTTGAAAATGGGAAGTTACCTTTATATCACCTATCAATAATTTTAGAAATTTATTTTTTAACTTATCTTCCACAGCCGATGGAGAAGTAGAATCCTCTATCGCTATTTTAGGAACATGAAAACCTCTTTTTACCACCTCTATCGTAGCGTCATAA
>JALVCR010000194.1 GCA_027009865.1 Campylobacterales bacterium | reverse complement strand
GTTTTTGCTTCCTAAATTAAACTACTATACTCCCATAAATCAAGCTATGCTTTTAACAGTTCCTTTTGGAATTGGAATGGGACTCTTTTTTGCTCCCGTTACGGTTATGGTTTTGCAAAACGCCCCGCAGGATAAAGGAGAGCTTGCGATAGTTTTGATGGATTATTTCAGATTTGTTGGAGGAAGTTTTGGAACCGCTTTGGCTACCAATAATATGGAATATTTTAAAAACATGCACTTTCTAAAGGCACAAGAGCTTCAAAATATAGAGTATTTAAGTTTGTATCTAAATAATTTAAAAGAATCTTTGGGAGTATCTTTTGATAAAATAAAAGCAGTGTTTGGAAATTACGAAATGTTTATGAGCTATAACTACGGATTTTATAATACTTTTATGCATGCCGGATATTGGGGGCTTTTTGGATCGATTTTTGTGCTGCTTTTATTTGTCAAATTTAAAAAGGAAAAGATAAAATGAAAAAATTTATACTTTTAATTCCAATTTTTCTATATAGCGAAACTTTTGAGGATATAATAAAAAAAATCAACTCCTCTCCCGCCATAAAGAGCGCTGTGTATCTTCAAAAATCGGCCGCAAATCTTTACAAAAGCCAAAAAGGAAGGAATCTGCCTTCAATAGATGCTTCTATAAATGCCCTTAGATTAAAAGATACTCCGGTTATCTATTTTCACTCCAAATTTATGCCCGCATCCAAATTTCAAGTCGGCAAAAAAAGCAAATTTCAAGGGGAGATAGCTTTAAAATATCCAATTTTCAGCGGTTTTGCGATAGAAGCTTTAATCAATAAGGCAAAGTGGCAAAAAGAGGAAGCAGATTTAAAGGTTAAAGATTTAAAAAGAAATCTATATCTAAAAGCAGCCGCTCTATTTAGCAGCGCAATATCCCTAAACTACTCCCTAAAAGCATTGAAAGAGGCCAAAAAAGCCATAAACGAGGCATACAAAAAGGCAAAAGGTCTTTATGAAAACGGACTTATTCCTCCATCTTATCTTTATAATATAAAAGCTCAAACTTATGATATAGAAGCCAAAATCATAGAGGCAAAAAGCCAAAAAGAGGAGCTTTTAAACTATCTATCCTATCTTACAGACTCAAAAATAGCCTCTTTAGAATTTAAACAAAACGATATAAAACTTCCAAAAAGAGAAACTCTCATAAGGAAAGCCTTAAAACAAAGAGAGGATATAAAAGCTTTAAAAAAGGCTTTGGAGATTGACAAAGAGGAGATTAAACTTGCAAAAAGCTCTCTTTATCCCAAAGTAGCTTTGATAGGAGCTTTAAAAAGAGAGGGAGACTCTTTGAGATTAAACGGAGACGGATATACAAATCCAGATAAAAGCTACATAGGAGCATCAATTTCTTTAAATCTTTTTAACGGATTTTCGGATAAATATAAAATAGAGGCCGCAAGAATGAAAAAGCTCTCAAAAGAGGAGTTTTTAAAAGATTATGAAAACCAAGTAAAAACCAATATCAAAAACGCCTATCTAAAACTCTCATCCCTTAAGGCAAAACTAAAAAGCCAGAAAGCGAAAGTAAAAGCAAAAGAGGAGTATTATAAACTGACAAAAGGTAGATTTGAAAATAAACTTGCAAGCGCAGACGAACTTAGCAGAGCCATTGCCTCTTTAGCCAAAGCCAAAGCCAAAGAGGGAAGTTTGAAAGCCGCAATTTTTAAAGAAAAAATAGAAATTCTCTTGCTTAAAAGCTCTGATATAAAGCTTTCAAACCATAATTTTTAAAAAAAGAGTATTACTTGCGAGGCTAAAGCCAACGGTTCCTTATGTAATGGAATCGGCGTGTTTACACCCAAAACATTTTCTAAAAGATCCATCAAATATGCTAAAGCTTTTACATGACCATGCCCTCGTTCCAATCGTCCCCAATTGGAATGAGTGAAAAATTAATAATATTTTAATATATAAAAACATATAATTGGACATATACTTGGTTAAGGAATTCACTATGGCACAAATTACTATCTATATAAACAGTGAACTGGAATCAAAAGTAAAAAAAATTGCAAGCTCTCTAAATATCTCTATTAGCAAATACATCGCTACTATTGTAGAGAAAAATATCGAAGATAGCTGGAATCCAAAAGTCAAAAAATTAGCCGGAAGCTGGAGCGATTTTCCTACAATCGAAGAGATTAGAAACAGCAGTGCCAAAGATATAAAAAGAGAAGAGTTTTAAAATGTATTTGTTAGATACAAATAGTGTTATCTATTTTTTTAAAGGAATGGGGAGGATAGCTCAAAATCTCTTTTTGCACTCTCCAAAAGAGATTTTTATTCCATCTATTGCAATATATGAGCTTGAAGTTGGAATTGCAAAATCAAATAACCCTAAAAAACGGCAAGAACAGCTAAATCTTTTATTAGAGCAAATAGAAATTATAGATTTTGGCAAAAAAGAGGCAAAAGAAGCTGCATCAATTAGAGCCGATTTAGAAAAACTTGGCACTCCCATTGGTCCAATGGATACTTTAATTGCCGGTTGTGCAAAAGCTAACAATTTAATTTTGGTTACCCGCAACACCAAAGAGTTTTCAAGAGTT
>JALVCR010000193.1 GCA_027009865.1 Campylobacterales bacterium | reverse complement strand
TTATATGAGAGCAAGAGGAATAGATAAAAAAACAGCAAGGAAAATGATAGTCTTCGGTTTTATGAAAGAGATTATAGACGCTATCGAAGATGAAGAAATTTTAAAAGATGTTTTGGAGAGGTTTGAGAGAGTTTACGAAAAGGATGAGATATGACAATGGATGAGCAGCTTGAAGCTTACAAGGAGGATTTTTCTTTATTGGGAGATAAGGATGCGATAGTCGAGTATATTTTGGATCTTGGAAAACAAAACGATATGAGACTAAAACCCGATGAGAAAAATGAGAAAACTTTAATAAAAGGGTGCTCGTCTCCCGCATGGATGGTTGAAGAGTGCAAAGATGGAAAAGTTCACTTCAGAGTGGAGGGAAGCTCCTCTTTGGCTAAAGGAATGATTCCTCTTTTGCTTAAAATTTTTAATGACAGAACGCCCGATGAGATTTTATCTTTTGACGCTTCAAAACTAAATGAGCTTGGATTTGACAAGATTTTATCCCCGACAAGACTTCAAAGCATGGAAGCCTTTTTAAAGAGAATTTATTCGTTTGCTAAAGAGTGCAAGGAGAAAAATTAATGGATTTGGAAAATATCAAAAAACAGGTGATAGAGAGATTAAAGCATATTTATGATCCCGAAATTCCAGTAAATATTTACGATTTGGGATTGGTTTATAAAGTTGATTGCAAAGAGGGGAAAGAGGGCGCTATTTGCGATATAGATATGACTTTAACTTCCGCTTTCTGCCCCGCTGCCGAGTCGATAGTGGAGCTTGTTAAAAATATAAAAAATGTATTAGACGGAATTGAAGAGATAAATGTAAATTTGGTTTTCGATCCTCCTTGGGATCAGAGCAAAATGAGCGATGAAGCCAAACTTCAGCTTGGTATTTTGTAAAAATTTTTGAATTATTATAAAAATTTAATCTACGAGGGGATATAATTTCATTTAGTTTACTACTAAAGAGTGTGAGTTATAAAAATGTATCCTCTCTTTTTTTATTTTTCTTTTTTAATATTGATATTTATAAAAAGTGGTTTCTCCTTTTTGGGAGAGAATGACGATTGGGTTTTGTGGTATTTTCTAAAAAACGGTGAAAATGTAACCCTGATTTTAAGTTATCCGCTCTCCTCTTTGCTTTCTTATCTGTATAAAATTTCTCCAAATGGAGAATGGTACAGTTTTATG
Organism: Campylobacterales bacterium; assembly: GCA_027009865.1. Lineage (GTDB taxonomy): Bacteria > Campylobacterota > Campylobacteria > Campylobacterales > JAADDG01 > JAADDG01. The sequence continues at coordinate 1,408 of JALVCR010000193.1, read as the reverse complement.
ATCTTATCATATCTTTTGCTAATAGCTTTATTGGCTTCATATCATATTTCTAAAATAAATGATAAAAAAATTCGTTTTTGGGCAATAATTTTAACTTCTTTGATTTTTATACACTTTTTGATGAATGTTACCGTAACCGAACTTACTCTTTTATTAATTGTTTTTTCATTTCCTTTTCTTTATGAAAATCAGCTTCTTTTTTGGATTTTTCTTTTTTTGGCATCTTTTTTAAGAGTAAAAATTATTTTCAGTCTTCTTCCGATATTCGCTGTGGCTTATCTTATTTTGGCAAGAAAAAAATCTATTTCTAAAAAATATGTAGTTATTATATTTTTTATGGCTATTGGTATTGTTTATATATCTTCTTTAAGTTCTATGAAAGGAGAGGATTATGAAAGATGGATTAAATTTTCCAAAGCAAGAGCCTATTTTATGGATTTGCATGGAAAAGATTACAAAAATATTTTAAATGATGACGAAGAGTTTGTAAATTACACATGGTGGGCTCAAGATAGAGATATTTTGCCAACTTATAAAGTTATAAAAGCTGCCGATACATCCTCGTTTACTATTGTAAAAAATGCTTATATGACTTTGAATTTAAAAAAAATTATAAAAATTCTTCTAAAACATAAACTAATTATATTTTTAATTTTTTTGACATTTTATTTGATTTTTAAAGAAAGAAATATTTTAAACAAAATTTTATATTTTGCTATTATGGGAGCTATTATAACTTTAATTATAGCAAGAGATATGGACAGGGTGTCATATCCTATATTAATTTTATGGGCTTTTTTAATATTTTTTAAACTTTATCTTTATAATAAAAAAGATCTGCTGATAAAACTACTTAAAATATCAGCTCTAATTTTGTTTTTGGAATCTACATTGACAAGAATGTATAATCATCAAACTAAAGAAGCATTAAAAAAAGAAGCAATAGAGCTTATGGCAAAACATCCTTTTGTTTATGAATTATCCTTTGGATTTCCTACAAAGTATGACATACTTTCGATGGTTGCGATACAAGATCATCTTTTTTTTGAAAATGACTGGTTTTCGTTAAAGAAAAATAGGGTTCTGCTTTCAGGATGGATATCAAGACACCCTTTTTTTTACAGAACTCATAAAATATCTTTTGGTAATTATAAAGGAAAATATGATAACTTTTATCAATTTTTAACTGATAAAAATACCGCTTTTATAGGAAGTTTGGAAATCAGTGATAAAGCAAAGAGGATTTTAAAAATCTATGATAAAAAGTTCGCTGAGGAGGGATGTCGTCATAAAATAATTTTTATAGACAAATCAAAACATTTTTCTATAACAAAAATAGTAAAAGAGTGTAATAATTTAACCAATATTGCACAATTAAAGAAAATGTAAATAATTGTTATATTAAAAT
>JALVCR010000192.1 GCA_027009865.1 Campylobacterales bacterium | reverse complement strand
GTAAGCAAAACACATTGAACCGTGAACAAAAATCTCTATTTCAAGTTTAGGTAGATGCTTTTTAATTTCTATCAAATCTTTTAAACTTATCTCTCTTGCGGCAATTATTCTGCTAACTCCCATCTCATAAAAAGCTTCCGCATCCAAATAGTTTAAAACATTTGCTTGAGTTGAGAGATGAAGGGGAATATCTGGAGCTATCTGTTTGGATAATTTTATAACTCCGGGAGTTGAGACGATAAAAGCGTCCGGATTTAAATCCCTCATTTTCTCTATATGCTTTTTTAAAAGCCCTATTTGAGAATTAAAAGGAAACCCGTTTATGGTTACATAAACTTTTTTGCCCAAAGAGTGGGCGTAATCTATCCCCTCTTTAAAACTCTCATAAGTAAACTCTTTTCCCGATCTTATTCTCAAAGAAAAATGGCTAACGCCGCCATAAACGGCATCTGCTCCATAGGCTAAAGCAATTTTTAGTTTTTCAAGATTTCCCGCAGGTGACAGAAGTTCTGGTTTTTTCATCCTCTACTTTTTTCCTAAACTCGCTATGAGAGCCTCTATATCCTCGTTGCTTACCACATCTTCGGTTTCATCTCCTACAATATGAACAGCTGAACTTACTCTTTTGCTATCGTCAACTTTACCCTCAAAAAGGGTATTCATATATTTTGCCAAAGCTCTCATAACATTAATAACCCTCTCTATTTTTTGACGATGGATATCCTGATATTGCATAATATCCATTATCATCATCACTTCATCAGCGCTTTGTCTGGAATCTTCTATGATTTTATCCAAACTCTCTTTGGCCTCTTTATTGATATTTAAATGCTCTAAGAAGTGAGAGACTTTAGGGAATTTTGTAGATAGTATATCAAAAATTTCTATATTTTTATCCAAAACTTCATTTATTTTTGAAGATACATCTTCTATATCCATCAGCCAATCGTTTATATGCTCAAGCTTTTCGAAAATTTCGGTAGCTTTAACTTCGGAATCCCTTGTAACATCGTCAAGCTGGCCTACTACTTTATGCTCTTCTGTAGGCGGAGGCGGAGGCCAGGGGTTATCTGGATTTACTCTGAAATTTTCCATTAATTCATCTTTATTATCATTATTGCCTTGCTCTTTGTTCTCATTTACTTCTTCCACTTCTTCATCGATTCCCTCGGACATTAATTTATCAAGTTCCTCTTGAGTCATAAAATTCTCCTAAATTAGTGTATAATCTTATTAATATCGACGTTTAAGGAGATTATTTTAATGAAAGTTGACCTTCACAACCACACCGTTTTATGCAATCACGCAAGCGGAGAGATGGAAGATTACATAAAAGAAGCCATAAAGAAAAATATAAAAATTTTCGGTTTTGCAGATCACGCTCCCTTAAATCCAGACGACGGATACAGAATGAAGTTTAAAGAGATGCCCATTTATGAAGAAAAGGTAAAAAGATTAAAGGAGGAGTTTAAAAACGATATAGAGATACTGCTTGGATATGAAGTAGATTTCATACCCGGACATCTTGATAAGAGAGTTATAAACTCAAATACCGATTATCTGATAGGTTCGGTTCACTATCTAAAAACATGGAATTTTGACAATCCCCAATATCTAAGCGTTTATAAAAACAAAGATATAGATAAAATATGGGAGGAGTATTTTCAAGCGGTAGAGGAGATGGCCAAAACAAATCTGTTTCAAATAGCAGGACATTTGGATTTGATAAAAGTTTTTAATTTCAAACCAAAAAAAGATGTAAGATTGATAGCTAAAAAAGCGATAAAAGAGATAAAAAAGGCAAATATGGCAGTTGAGATAAACACTTCAGGGCTTAGAAAACCAGTTAAAGAGATCTATCCCTCAAATGAGCTTTTGGAGCTTATAAAAGAGTTTGATATAGACATAACTTTATCAAGCGATGCCCACAAACCAGAGGAGGTTGGAAAATATTCAAAAGAAGCAGAAGAAGTCTTAAAAAAGTTTGCATTTGACAAATGTGCGGTTTTTAGAAACAGGGAAAAAAAATTGATTAAAATTTAATCATATTAAACAAATTCTTTTATATTTTTTGTGATACAATGCTGCTTATAATTCTATATATTAGGAGTCTCCATGGGTAAATTTGTTAACAACATAGACGAGTTTTTCAAGTTCTGCGAAGAGAATGAAGTAAAGTTTTTAGATCTTAGATTTACAGACATCAAAGGCGCTTGGCACCATCTAACATACAATCTAAAAGCGGTAGATAAAGATATGCTTGAGAGAGGTTTCCCTTTTGACGGGTCATCCATCGAAGCTTGGCAGCCTATCAATAAATCAGACATGATTTTAAAGCCCGATATCCCTACAGCTTTCTTGGATCCTTTTACAGCCGATCCTACCGTAATTGTAATCTGTGATGTTTATGATATCTATAAAGGAGAGCTTTACGAAAAATGTCCAAGAAGCATAGCTAAAAAAGCCTTGCAGCATCTAAAAGAGTCAGGTATAGGCGATATAGCATATTTTGGCCCTGAAAATGAATTTTTTATCTTTGATGATGTGATTATTAAAGATGAGATTCATGAATCCCACTATAGAGTCGATTCTATAGAAGGTAAATGGAATGACGATAGAATCTATGACGAAGATTACAACTCAGGCCACAGACCAAGAACAAAAGGCGGTTATTTCCCTGTTCCTCCAACAGATTCTATGATGGATCTAAGAGCTGAGATGATGCAGGTTTTAGAGGAAATCGGATTAGAGATCGTTTTAGGACACCACGAAGTTGCTCAAGCTCAAGGAGAAATAGGCGTAAAATTTGGAGATTTAGTTGAAGCTGCCGATAATGTTCAAAAATATAAATATGTAGTAAAAATGGTAGCTCATCTAAACGGAAAAACAGCTACTTTCATGCCTAAACCTCTATATGGAGACAACGGAAACGGTATGCACGTTCACCAATCTATCTGGAAAGATGGAAAAAATCTTTTTGCCGGAGACGGCTATGCAAACTTAAGCCAAACCGCTCTACACTATATAGGCGGAGTATTAAAACATGCAAAAGCAGTAGCTGCTTTTACTAATCCTACAACAAACTCTTATAAAAGATTGATTCCTGGATTTGAAGCTCCAAGCATTTTAACATACTCTTCTCAAAACAGATCTGCAAGCTGTAGAATTCCTTATGGAGCAAGCGAGAAAGCCGTAAGAACAGAGTTTAGATTCCCTGACAGCTCATCTTGTCCTTATCTTGCTTTTACTGCAATGCTGCTTGCGGGACTTGACGGAATCAAAAACAAAATAGAGCCTGTAGGTCCGATGGATGAAGATCTATTTGAGTTAACAGAAGAGGAGATTAAAGAAAAAGGTATCGAGCAAATGCCTCATACCCTAAGAGAAGCTTTGGACGCATTAGATGATGATGACAATTTCCTAAAACCTGTAATGACAGATGAATTTTTGAAAACTTACAAACAATATAAATTTGAAACTCAAGTTTGGCCAGATGAGGCAAGACCTACAGCTTACGAGTTTCTATCCACATACTCTTGCTAAAAAACAAAGCCTTTTTGGCTTTGTTTTTACCACTCTATTTTTCTGTTTCTTCTTGTAACTTCTATCTTCTCATCGACCGTATGCCCAAGTCTTCCTTCACCAGCCCAATGAGTGTTTGGATTAAAGAAAGTTACAGAAAACTCTCTATAGGAAGAGGATAAAGGAGCAAGCCATCCGGAGGGTATTAATCTAATAGTATCGGAATATGGGGCATTTGAATTTGTCATATTTATATCCTCGCTTCCCAAAACAAAAGAGGAATTTATATTTATATTTGTGGTTCCTTTTTTGGAAATAGCATTTTGAATAAAACCGCATGAAGCATCTGTATGAAATAGATTTTGATACCAAAAAGCAGAATTTATGCTTGTTTTGTTTTCATCTATAGAGTATTTTGATTTATTGCAATCCTTGCAATAGACTTCATAATATATTTTTGTATTTATCGGACTTATACCTTCTATATAATTAACAGTATTTACTCTTCCGTAATAAAAAAGAGCTTTTCTATCGGGTTTACTTTTATACCCGTAAACTCCATCGCTATTACTTGCATTAATATCATTTATTTGCAAAATGGTAGGTTCCATAGGAGAAGTCGAATTTCTCTCAAAACCGACTTTATAAACTTTTACAGCTTTACCGTTGCTAAAATTGGAATCGTCTATATTAATTGTAAAATTTAGATCGCTCATAGGAGAAAAGACTCCTCCATCCTGCAAAACTCCCAAAACATCGTAATCAAGATATTTAAGATGCAAACTGGAGCTATTTGAATCTATATCAAAATTAATTTTTAAATTTACATCTTTTGCGTAACATCCACCTTTATAGTTTCTAACGATTTCTCCCGTTTTAGATCTGGCCGTAATATTTAGACTAACTTTTGCTCCCATGTGAGTTAAATCGTTGCTGTAATAAGAAAAACCTCTTCCTTCTTGGGATAAATCCCAATCTATATCAAACTCTTTTGGCAAGAAAGATAGATTCTTAGAGACTCCCTCTATTAATCTTAAAGAATCGTTCGTATCGTCTGCATCTGTTTTTGCAAACTCATATCCGTTTATCTCCTCTATTTTAAATATTATTTTGCCTATTTCGCTATATTTAGCATTCACGCTCATATTTCCGTCATTAAATCCAAGAGAAGATAAAAAGCTCATGTTACCTTCATAACATCCGCTTTTTGTTTCATTATATTCCACTTTAAACGAAGTTCCGTTTATTTCGTTATAGTTTGGTACGGTAGAGTTTGAATTATATTTTAAAGCCTTAAAATCTATTTTGAAAATCTCTCCGGCCGTTACTTTAGAAGAGTTAAAATCTATCTCAAACTTATCAGGTCTTATAGCGAAAGTATCGCTTGAATCTACTATATTTCCCAAAGCGTCAGCCGTGCATTCATAACATCCATAAATATGGTCATAAGGAGGGTTTCCGACTCCATGCTTTGAAGGAGTGCAGGGAGAGCCGTTATTTACTACGCATCTGTTAAAAGCGCTCTCTCCAAAAGCATCTCTATATTTATTGGAATTATCAACACATTGCGGTAGAAGATTTAAATTTCCCTGATTTATGCTATGTATAATGCAAGGATCGTTTATCTGATTGAAAATGGAATATAAATCTATATATTTTAATCTAATTCTCGCGCTTTTTATGGCTTTATCAATTTTTATTCCATTTACCGTAGTAAAAGAGGAACCTGGAATTATAACGGCTATTAAAGGATTTCCACTTGAGTCTTTAAGTATCGATGTCTCATTTCCCTCTTTCAAAAAGAGTAAAAACGGCATAGATGGAATTAAAGGATTGGTTTCATAAAAATCTCCCACCAAATTTCCCACAATATTTACAATTTTCAAACCAAACTCTTTTGAAGCTATTTTGGTCTTAATCCCTTTTCCGCTTTGATAAGAAGATAGCGCAATATCGGTATCAACCACATCAAAAGAGCTGTGATCATCATTTACAATAGTAACTTTTCCCTCCCCATGAGAGATATTTACGGGTATGGAAGAGGAGTGCACTGTTCTTGCATTTGTAAGTTTTACAAAAAAGTCTTTATTAGCTTCAGGAATATTGTCTCCGTGAATTGTTATGGTTATATTCTTTTCACTCTCTCCTATTGCAAACGTTAAAACCCCGCTTTTTGAGTCATAATCAACTCCCGCTTTAGCGCTGTTATCTTCAGTGAAATAATTAACTCTAACTCCTCCGCTGCCAAGAGGCGGCTCATTGCTTAAACTAACTCTTAAAGATACCTCTTTATCCTCTCCATCATCTCCTTCTGTTACGTTTACATCCTCTATGGATATATTGTAATCTTTTTTATCTATAATGATTTTATAATCTTCACTCTCTCCATCTATTGCAGTTTGAGAAGGAGAGAGATTTTGTTGAGTGCTAAATCTTGCCCTAAGATATGTAACTCCCAAAGCGGCGTTATTTGGAATGGTAAAATTAATATCTATAGATTTTGAAGTTATATTTTTATCGGAGACTATCTTTTCATTAACATCTTCAAAATCTCCGTCTCTATTTAAATCCGCCCAAACACTAAGGTATCCACCTCCAGTCACTGAAGCTTGCAAATTATAGGTCTCATTCCTATATAAAACCTTGCCGTTTGGATTCTCCCCGTCTATTCTAACTCCATCCTCATCGGCTTCGTCTCTCTCATCGTCTCCTAAAGCGTTATTGCTATATAAAGGTTCACTGTCGTGATCTATCTTGTTTCCAAGTTTTACACTTTGAATAATATAGTTTTTAGCGCTTCCATAGCTTAAAGGAGCATCCCCATAATCGTTAAATATCAAATGAGCATTCGGACAATTAGCTCCATCACTTAAATGTGCTACTTTCGATTTTGAGAGATAAAATTTCTCTCCAGTATTGATATCAAACTCGTAAAATTTACCCTGAGCACTATCGCTTATAAAAAATCTACCATCCACATCCCTATATGCAGCTCCGCAAGTAAAATTAGTATGCACCGGTCCTATTTTGGTAACATTACCATCAATTATAGAAATTTTTGTAAATCTTTTATCCTTATCATCCACAGTTAAGAGATATTTATCTTCCTTATCGAAAGCAAAATCGTAAACGATTATATTCTCTTTCATAGTAATCGTATCTATAACTTTCATCTGATCTATATCTATTTTATAAATATTTGGATCGCTATCATCATACTTTCCTGCTACATAATAGTATCCGTTATGATCAAAAGTTCCAGAATAGAGCTGATATGAAGGAAGCCCCGAAACTTCTCCCAAATCGGTAACCTCTCCCTCGCTATCTATCTTTAAAAGATGTTTTTCAAAAAGAGCATATAGAAAATTATCTTTTGGATTATATCCCAAAGCGTTATAGGTATCTTTATAGGCGTTTCCTATTTGAATAAAATTAAAAGGATGGTTTTGAGTATCAATAAAATATAGTTTTATCTTATTAGGTTCCTCCATGCTATTAGAGGACATATACATCGTATCATCACAAGCGAAAGGTTTCCCGTTGCTATCGTCATTGACTATTGTTCCAACAATCTCCAAAGAGCTTTTGGAATTTGAGAAAGAAGCGTTTTGAATATTATAAAGAACAAGCTTTAAAGTTTCATTGTTTTCAAATTTCTTATCTCCCTTTATTCTAACTTTTATTGTATAAGAGGTAATCCCTTCATCCAAAGTAACGGTAGTGGGAGAAATCTCTTCATAATCGCTATCTGCTACAGTAGCGTTTAAATCTTCAGTCTTATAGGTAAAACTAATACCGCTTGTAGCCGGTTTATTTAGAGATATTGTAAAATTCATATCTCTCCATCCGCTGTCTCCCTCCATAACCGAAGGGGAAGATGCAGCGGAAATTACTATATCGTTTACTTCATCCTTCATACATCCAAATTCTGAAGTATTGTTATTTGAATCTATCGCCAAAGCCGTTAAAATATCCCCGTTATTATAAGAGATGGAATTTAAAGGCAAAGTGCAGTCAAAATCCCCATGCGAAGCCTCGCAGCTTCCTATATAAATTTTGGCTTTTCCGTGAGGGAGTGATTTTCCATCTCCCTCCTCAGCTTCACCATTGCTTTTACCGTCATCCAAAGCTTTATAAATCTCTATCGTAAAAGAAGCGTCTATCTTTGAACTCTCTTTTCCAACATACCCCTTTACTCTCAAATTATTACCGTTTTTTGAAACATAAGTTATGATGGGATAATCAAGCCCCTTATTTGGCCTGTTTGAAAAGGTTTGCCCGTCATTTGGATTGACTCCGTCTCCGTTTATATTTCCGCTTGTGTGAGTTTGATCTATATCCAAAGACAGACCATCGTTTGCATAGATTGAGTTTTTACTAATTAAATTTCTCTTTCCAGAAGCTATCACTATTCCAGCTCCCGGATGATTTTTTATCAAATTAAATCTTATTCTATTATCGTTTCCATATATTCTAATTCCTCCATTTTCTCCTTCATTGTTTGAATCGTTATCTCCCCTTCCGTTTGAAGAGATAGTATTTTGTTCTATGACAACCGAACTATTGGCTCCCCATCCTTCTATTCCGTAAGCTTCGGCATTTTCTATGTAGTTATATTTAATAGAGATATTATCTTTGTTGCTATCTTCATAAGTAATTCCATCCCCCAAAGGCTCAAAAGAGGGATAATTTAGATAGTTATAGGTAACATCGCAATCGCTTGATGCCCAAATTCCAGTATAGTGGTTATAGGCTACATAATTTTTTGTTATCAGGGCATAACCGCTTTTATGGTAAATTGCGTCATTTACTCTCTTACCGGCTCCCGGATCGCTTCCGTCGGCTCTTGGACCTATAAAGTTTTGCTCAATTTTATTATTTGTTCCGCTTGCTGTTAAAATAGCAGAACTTTTGCTGTCATTTTCTATATTGTTTCTTGCGGCATTGAAAATGGAGATATTTTTTATAATATTATTAGAGGATTTAAAAATAATAACCGCCTTTGAAGTTTCGCCGCTTCCTGCAGAAGCAAATTTATCATTTGCGTCAATTTCAAACTCTTTTTTTGAAAAATCTGGCAAAATAGCCTCATCCCCGCTATCTTCAACTCCGTCTCCCCCAACTCCAACTTTCTCCTCAGCTAAAATATAGCCAAAATTATCATCCCTTACCGTAACTCCATCGCTTAAATCGTAAGCTTCTCCGTCAATTACGGTCTTACCATCTTTTATAAGAGGAAGAGCGGAGTTTAACTTAACACTCCACCATTTGGAAGCGTTTTTTAAAACGCTTGGAACAAATCTCATATGATTTGCTCCCTTTATGGCATTTGCATTTTTTATAAACTGCCTAAAACTTCCCTGAAGATTACTTGAATCATTTATATTGGTTACTACATTAAAACTAAAACCAAAATCTAAATCGCTGACGTTAGAATCGGTAATCTCCACTTTGGCAACATGCTCTATTTTGCCTATAGTGGAAAAATCATCGCTTAATGTTCCTCTTCTTCCGCCATAACAGCTTCCTTTAGAGCTTCTTTGAGATGTTCCTCCATTTCCGTCAGCGCAAAGCCCCCCTTTTGGAGCGTAAGTTTGCTCCGCCCAGACTGAATTTATATTGTAACCTGAGTTAAATCCGGCATGAGGCGTTATACTTTTGGAATCTATGGCTACAAAATATACTCCACCATTTCTAACATTAAAAGCATATGAACCGTTTGAATCGGTATATTTGCTATCAACTAAAGTATCAGAATCATTTATAATTTCATCCCCGTTATCTTTATAGAGTTTAACTAAAACATTTGAAGATGGAGTCATAATCTGATGATCACCATTTACATCTTCAAAAACTCTTCCAGAAAGCCTGAAACTATCTTCATCATTATCTACAATAGTAACTGTAATATTTGAATCGGGAATAACAAAATTTCCTCCTCCAATACCCAAAATCAAAGAGAAAGTCTCATTGCTCTCTTTTATAGTATCTCCTAAAATCTTTATTGGAATCGTAACGCTGTTTTCTCCAGGATTTACGGTAACTTTGCCGTTTAAAGCCTCATAATCCGCTCCGGCTGTAGCTGTGATATCTTCGGTATGATACTCAACCTCAACCGTAGAAGTAACGGCTCTGTTAAACTCTAAAGTTATATTAAACTCCCTATATCCGCTATCTCCCTCTGTTACGTTTACATCATCGTGAGCTTTCAAAATTAAATTCGCATCCCCTCCGTT
>JALVCR010000191.1 GCA_027009865.1 Campylobacterales bacterium | reverse complement strand
AAGAGCTATAAGCGTGGTAAAAGAGCTGATAAAAGACGGGGTAAATCCAAAAAGAATGACAGCTTGCGGAAAAGCTCAATACGATCCGATTGCCACAAATGATACGGAAACTGGAAGAGAGAAAAACAGAAGAGTGGAGCTTTACTTCTTTTCAAAGAAAAAGAAGCACGAAAAAGAGGCAAAAAAGAGCATTTTGGATAAGATGTAAATTTAGATTTTGATAAACTTACGGTATGAATTGCGTTGAAAATGAGTTTAACAGCCAAATAGAAGTTAAAAAGTCCAAATTTTTATCGTTTTTGGTTCCGATTGATAGGTTCAAAGAGCTTTTAAAAGAGCTAAAAGAAAAGCATCCAAAAGCTAATTATATTGTATGGGCATATAGAGAGCTTAACGATTTTGAGCAAATCGTAGAAAACAGCAGTGATGACAAAGAGCCAAAAGGAGCGGCAGGCGCTCCTACACTAAATGTGATGCGGGGAGCTAAGCTAATAAATTGCGCCATTTTAACCGTGCGCTATTTTGGAGGGATAAAGCTGGGAGTGGGAGGAATGGCAAGAGCATATTCCAAAAGCGCAAACGAAGTTATCAAAAAAGCCGTATTAATCCCTTATGTTAGAGTAGATAATTTTACGCTAAGCATTCCTTACAGCAAACAGAGAAAATGCGAGTACTATTTAAAAGAGTTAAAAATAGATAGCATCCAAAGAGAGTTTTTAAACGACAAAATTCTTTATAGAGTAAAAACTACAAAAGAGATAATCGATAAATTAAATAGTCTTTTTCAAGTGGAAATCTAAAAATCAAAATTTTACTTTTCACACCAAATTAAGTCTAAATATAGTATTATATTTAGTATCAATTTAATATAAAAGGTAAATTCAATGCAATTAAGTCAAGATATAAAACCAATTAGTTATTTAAAAGCAAAAACTGCCGACGTTATAAAAAGCGTAAATGAAAATAAAAGATTAATAATAATAACACAAAACGGCGAAGCAAAAGCTGTTATTCAAGATATAAAAAGTTATGAAAACTTACAAAATTCTTTAAGCTTATTAAAACTAATCATTCAAAGTGAAAATGATATTGATAATAACAAAACAATAAACCAAAAAGAGATGTTTGATAGTTTAGAGAAAAAACTTTTTGGGTAGTTAATTGGAAAAATATGAAGTTATTTGGACAAAAAGCGCTAAATTTGATTTAGAACAAATTATAGAATATATCAAAACTGATAGCACAGATATAGCAAAGAAAATATTTTATGAAATAAAAAATAAGTGTGATGATTTATACTATTTTCCTAAAAGAAAAAGAGTCGTCCCCGAATTACAGCAAATTGGCATTACAAAGTATAGAGAAATCATCTATAAGAGATGGAGAATAATATTTAAAATTGATGATAATGATAACAAAGTTTATGTTTTGATTGTTATTGATTCAAGTAGAAATTTAGAAGATTTATTATTTCAAAGATTAATTAACAATTAACATCCCAAAAAGCAATGGCATCTTTAAAGATTTTCTCCACAATGGCGGCAATATAAAGCTATTTTTGGGGTTTTGTTATTGCAGTGAGGGCAGTTTATTAAAAGCTTATTTCCGCATCCTTGACAAAAATTATCTTGGTAGTAGTTTACTCTCCCACCGCATTGAAGGCATTTGCTATTTTGCAAAGCTTTCCGTTTTGCAAAACGCATAGATTTAATTCTTTTGGCTCTCTCAACAATGGGAGCACGCTTTAGAGTGCGATAAATTGCATAACCGATAGCTATAAAAGCTATAAAAATCAAAAAGTAGTAGCCAAGATAAACAACTCCCCACTCATATAGTTTATGAAGCACTATGGATAAAAACTTTTTGGGAATAATGTCATAGATGAGATTAAGGGTATAAAAAATTGCTGGTATAGCTGTGATAAACAGCAAATGGGCACTAAGAAGATGCAAGGCTTTAATTTTTATAGTTTGAGCGTTGCGGGTTTTGTAAAAGAGAAAAAGAGCAACTATCAAAAGAGGAAGAAGAAATTTTAGCATTGCATAAAAATAGATGAAAGGATATGTAAATGTGTAGCGTCCCTTTTGCTTTAGAATACTTTCTTTATTTTGTGCAATAAATGGCAAAAGCTTATCTTTCACTATTGTCAAATGGACAGCTTTTGGCCAAGCGGCAAGCTCTTTTTTGAGTATTTCAATGCGCTGAAGCTGCTTATAAAAGCGTTGCTTTTGTCTTGCTAATCTGCCATTTTCTTCTTTTGCCATCTTTTCTAAAAGGGTATTGCTGTAACGCTGCATTTGGATATCAATACTTCTTTGCAAATTTTCTAACTCATTTCGTTTTTGAAAATAGTTTTTGGCAAAATAGGCATAGTTTTGATCCGTTTTGATAGATTGAATAATAGTATAAGCCTTTTGGCAAATGGGAGAAGCTTGCTTAATATCTGGTAAAAAGAAGTATTTTATCCGCTCATAAGTAAGAGGCTTTGTAAAAAGTTCAACACAGTTTTGAGGATAGCGTATATATGGCGGAGACGCTTTGATAAGCGCATCGGAGATACCTCTCTCGATAGTAATAAATATAAACAGATCAAGAGAAGA